>NZ_CAXTBM010000002.1:0-23889 GCF_964242765.1 uncultured Hymenobacter sp. | reverse complement strand
ACTCGGGTAGCAGGTCGTGGCGGCTTTTCAGCTTGGCTACAATTTCGGGGCCCTGCAGATCGTATATCTGCTTGGGCCACCGCTCCCGGAAGGCTTTCTCGATAACAGCGTCGGTGAGCGAAGCCTTTAGTTCTTGCGCCTGTTTCACCCACTGCTCTTTCGTGACGGAAGCCAGGTACACCCGGTCGTTGCTGAGGGCCGTGAGGTTGAGGCCCTTCCAGTCGGCGTAATCTTTCCCGAAATTCTGGAAATTGCGGATAGCCCACTTGCGCGAGGCTAGGTACGGAAACAAGCCGTCGCCCTTGAAAAAGGCAATGTCCCGGTCTTCGGGTACAGCCGTAAATTTCCGGTCGCCTTCCTTGTCCTTTTTCTCGGCCCAGCGCCACTGGTCTTCGTGCCGGTCCCAGTCGCCAATCCACATATCGAAGAGGCGCGAGCGGGCAAACGCTTTTTCATCGACGCGGTTGTCGTTGTCGTCCACGAGGCGCTCGAACACTTTGTCGGTGCCCACCAGGTTCTCGGCGTTGCCCAACGAGGCCACATTGCTTTGGTCGTCTTTGGCGTCCTCTTCAATAGCACCGGGCGTGTTCGAGAAACGGTCGAGGTACTGCCCGAGCAAGGGATCCTGCGGGATATAGCGGAGTTCGGGATTGGTGTGCAAAATGCCCGCCGCCGTAGCCAGCGGCGGTATTGCAAGAGAGCCGTAGGGGTGCTGCGCCGATATCTGGTCTTGCAGAATATCGGCGGCGGCTCCGGTGCGCAACGCTTCGGGCAGCACAGCGCCTGGGTCTTTGTTGAGGCTCCGAATAGTGAAGTTGCGGCCTTCCTCGTTGCGCACTTTCAGCGAAGCGGTTTGCTTGCCCCCACCAATCTTATATGGCGTGAGGCCGCCTTGCTCAGTGGCAAGGTCTAGCACCGGAAATTTCACGGGCGTGGCCCACTCTTGGCGGTAGTGCTGGCCAAACAACGACTTGTGAAATTTGCTCCGGTCGGCGTACCGGGTGTTCACGGCCAGCGTGATGGTGCTGTCCTTGAAGTTGGGGCGGGGCCCGGTCGAGGCCACCGGGGCTGCTTCGGTGGCAGCGGCTACCGGCTGGGCATAAAGCGGCGTGCGGTACACGAGACGAGCCGTTTCGCCCCGGCCGTTCGGAATCCAATACTCCACCCAGGCTTGGCCATCATCGTAGTAATTTACGCGAGCTAGGCCCTTCTCCTTGTCCGAAAAGTTAGCATTAGCGCCGCTACCAGTGCGGGTATGCTGGGTTTTGCAACCCGAGCCACTCACAATCTGGTGGTAGGTTGGCATCCGGAAATACTGGAGGTTGTGCTCGTGCCCCGAGGCGTAAATAATGTTTGGGTGCTTGGCAAACACGTCTTCCAGTCCTTTCTTATACGCCTGGTAGAGTGGGTGCGGGATGTCCTGGCTGATTCCGCCGTACTTGCGCGCAAACGGATACACCGACCCAACGATGGGCAACGGCACGAAGGCATACTTCGCTACAATAGAGAGCGGAAATAAATGGTCGGCCACCGTGAAGAAGCCACCATGAATGCCATCGGACTGAATAGGATGGTGCCCGATGACCATGATATTCTTGTCCTTGTTGCGCTCGATAATATCTTCTAACTGAGTGAAGAAATCGGTTTCATTGGCTACTCCACAGCCGCTGTTAGCGCCGTAGGGCCGCTCGCCTTCTCCCTGCAAAAACCACTGCGAGTTGATGGCAATCATCACCAAGTTGTCCTGTAGGCGCACCTCGAACGGGCCCGGACACGCGTCGCGCGGGATAAAGAAGTCGCCGGTATAAGAGAAAGCCGCCGAATCGTTGGACATGAAGTTTTCCACGAAGCGCTGCTCACGGTTCACTTGGTCTACAGCGCCGTTTTTCCCCTGCTTCCAGTCGTGGTTGCCCGGAATCATGTATTTCTCGCCGGGGTAGTTGCGCAACACGTTCAACTGATCGACGATGCGCCGCTCTGATTCCTCGCGGTCGGAAGCGCCCTCTTCCGGCATTCCGTTCTCGTAGATGTTGTCGCCGAGGTAGATGGCGGTGCTTTTGGCTCCGGCGGCCAAAAGCTGCTTGCGCATATAGTTTAAAGAAGGTTCACCGCCCTTCTCCGAGGATTCGGGCTTGCCAACATCGCCGATCAGAAAGACGGAATACGTGATTCGGGAACTGTCAGGCGGAGTTTTTGATTTCCAATTTTCACCACCCTTGGCATAATTCGGCCGGATGGGATGCGGAGTCTGGACAGGTTTTTGTGCCCATACAGTGGCACTGCCGACCATCCAGACCAAACCGCAAGACAAGAAAAGACGCTTCATAAAGAGGCAATAGAGAGAAAAAGCAAGCTTGGAGCCCGATGCATAAACCAAGCATTAGTGGGCGTAGTTATCAGAAATACGAGTAACTTACTGAAACGGCTGCTTGAGGACAAGCTTCAATAAGCCAGGAATGCCTGCCCTACGCAAACCTATGATTCACGGTTGAGGTAAGCGTATAAAAACCTCACCATCCAATTCGCGTTCAAAGTCGGTTAGGGGTGCTGCCCCGCTACCGCCGCTCACCCCTCGCCTTTAAAATGGAACCTACCGTCACGCTCCAACCGGCTAAGGCCGAACGATCTGAAATCTTAAAGCAGGCCAAAGCCTTTGTTACAAAGCTGATGGAGGAAAAGCTCCCTCCTCAGCTTGTTTATCATTCCCTGAAGCACACTATTGCTGTAGTGAAAGAGGCCCGCACTCTAGGCGAGGACTCAGGCCTAGATGCCCCCGACCAGGAAGCCCTACTGCTGGCCGCCTGGTTTCACGATACCGGCTACATCGAAGTTAACGATGGCCACGAGTACCGCAGTATGGCGCTAGCCGAAAATTGGCTGCGCGAGCAGGGCTACTCCGAGCCGCGGATTCAGGTAGTGAAAGACGTAATCAGGGGGACGCACCGCAACGAACCTTGCGAAACTGAATTGCAGAAGCTGCTCAAGGATGCCGACATGAGCGGCATGGGCCGCGAAGAATTTTTCGCCAACGCCGAGCTGCTCCGCGCTGAGTGGGAAACTACGCTAGGCAAAACCTACTCCAACGTGGAGTGGGCCGAGTCGCAGCTAGACTTCCTAACGTCGGCTAAATTTCTGACGCCAGCCGCCAAAGCTCGGTACCAGGAGCAGTTTAAGGCCAACGTGAAGGAGCAGCGTGACCTGCTCAAGAAAACCGAGAAAAAGAAGAAAAAGAAAGAGGAAGAAGCCACTGGTACGTTTGCCGAACCCAAACGCGGCGTCGAGACCATGTTCCGGACCATGTACAGCAACCACATGAAGCTCTCGGACATGGCCGACAAAAAGGCGAACATGATGATTAGCTTGAACGCGGTGCTGCTCTCGGTCATCATCACTTACCTGGGCGCAAAGGCCGGTACCAAGTCGGGTGTGCTCAGCCCTACCATCGTCAACAACCCGGTGCTTACCATTCCTATCGGCTTGCTGCTGGCCACAGCCCTAGGCTCGGTTGTGACGGCTATTCTGTGCGCTCAGCCCGATGTAACTAGCTTTAAATGGTTGAAGAAAAGCCCTCAGATTGCCACTAACCGCCGCGTAAACCTGCTCTTCTTCGGCAACTTCAGCAAGCTCACCCTCGATTCCTTCCATTCGGGGATGAACCAAATTATGAGCGACAAAGAAGCCCTGTATACCAACATGGTAACCGACATCTATTATCTCGGCGACGTGCTAACCCGCAAATACCGGCTCCTACGCATCAGCTACAGCATTTTTATGGTTGGCTTAATCTTGACTTCGCTCTCCTTTGGTATTGCATTGCTTTACAAAATGTAACGTCTTTAGATGGGGGCTTAAGTCATACAGAACAAGAGAAGTGAAGCGCCGGATATTCTTATCCACTCGCTTCACTTCTCTCCGTTTTATTGGGTTTACTGTCTTACTACTTTTCAACTTGGGCTATCTTCCCGATTCGGATTACCTTTGTCGGCACATCTGCTGGCCCCGTAGTTCAACGGATAGAATAAGGGTTTCCTAAACTTTAGATGTGAGTTCGATTCTCGCCGGGGCTACGTTTAACCCTCTCTGCTGCCAGCAGGGAGGGTATTTTTTTGCACTAGTTCTTTAATAGAGATAATTTATTTGCAGGTTGAAATATTAGTATTCAACTTGTTTAATCAAAAAATCGGCTGTTTACGTCCCCTCGTAGCTACCGTACGCCCTGATTACCACGCTCCTACCTTTTGCAACATTAGTTTACTGTAATGGAATCCCTTTTTTTGTGCTCGACGCCAGACGGTCGTCGGGTGTACCTGTATGCCGTGCCCGATGGGGTACCGCTCTATTTCAAGCACAACGAATTAGTTCAAGAACCAGGTTATCGGCCCCTGTGGCGCGGCAACCCTGCCTTCATTTCCGAGGCCGAAGCTGCGAGCTTGGTGGCACAACTTGAAACGCCTCATGCCGCGTATCGCAACTACCATGGTGCCGCTGGAGCTATGCCTGGCTTTCCAACCGCCAAGGAATCCTTTCAATCGGCTGTGGAGCGGCTAGGGCAGCAGCTCGAATACGCACCGGGCGCTTACCCGGCGGAGGTTCTGGTAGGCGAAATGCCTGCTCCCTGACATTTACTCGCCAAGCAAGCCGTTGGAAACAGCATATTTGATAAGGGCTGCTGTATTCTTGGCCTGGGTTTTCTCTATTATGTTCTGGCGATGCGTCTCAATGGTGCGTTTGCTGGTGAATAGCTTATCGGCTATTTCTGCATTGGTCATGCCTTCCGATATAAGGCGGAGCACTTCCAACTCCCGTTTAGATAAATCACCTGATCTAGGGCGCACCGTATCAATTGGTGATGCCGTGTTGCGCACGATCTTGAAGAGCATATCCATACCTATTTCCGTGCACAAGAAAGGTCGTCCGCTTGCCACTGTTCGAATGCCGTAGGTAATTTCGGCAATGTCGGCGTTTTTGAGCACGTAACCAGTAGCCCCGGCTTCCATCATGCGATGCACGTAGTTTTCGTGGTTAAGCATAGACAGCACGAGCACCCGCACTTCTGGGTACTGTTCGCGCAGATGCTCCATGGTGGCAAAACCGTCCATGACGGGCATATTGATGTCCATCAAGACCACATCAGTGGGCGTGGTGGCCAATAAGTCGAGCAGTTCCTGGCCGTTGCTAGCTTCGCCCACCACTTCTAAGTCGGGCTGTAAACTTAGCAATGCCCGAATACCATCGCGCAGAATGGTGTGGTCGTCGGTTAGCAAAACTCGGATCATAGCGGCAAGGTGCTGATAAGGAACAAAGGAACAATCGGAGCAATGTAGGTGCACTATCAATTGCTTTGCGCAGCAAGAAGGTTCAGCCATGCGCAGGAACAGCAGCAATCAACAAGCCAAGGCTATACGCCCTTTTCAAGCGGATTGATACCAAATGAGCAATTATGTTTTGTGTTGGTTCTGTTTGCAATACTCAATGAGTAGTAATCTCGCAATCAGAATAAGTATTTAAACTTACTTTGCTTTAGTGATAAATATGGTAACTTTACAATAGTAGTGAATGGTCTGTAAATAGAAGTAAGGATGGAAAATAGTGAAGGTAATAGCAGAGTAAACAGCTGCTTATATGACGCCTTTGCAGAACGCAAAAATTAGCTCTTCTTTAATTGGACTTCACCAGAGTATAATTTTTAAGTTTGTTGCCATGATGAACGTGTATCGCGAGATTCTACCCGACAGCTATTTATTGATTCTGACTGATGAGCAGCGCACCATCGAACCAGAAGCTCTAAAGCGGGCTTTGCATCGGGCTGGAGATAGTGGCAAAACCAATGTGTGGGTGGATTGCAGTGAATTTCACCATCCTTCGAAAGCCGTAATACAGCTGTTAGGTGATTTCTGCGTTCGGCTGCGTCATCAGCATATCCCATTGGTTCTGTGCCATTTGGAAGATCGAACTCAGCAAGCAGTACTCGAATTGCCAGTTTCTTCGCAGCCCCTTATGCTGGCAACGCTGCTTGATGCTTCTTTATATTGTCGTAACCTGCACGCTACCCGTCAGCGGTTGGCGGCCTAGCAACAAATGCAGTCAGGCTCCACTATGGCGGCGGGCATTATGCCATTGGATTAATAATTGGCATTACTTGTTGCAAAGCACTGCTTGCAAAGCCTTGCATTATTTCGGTGCTCGATATTAGTGACGTGTATTTCACAGAAAACGCTTTACAATTTTAGCGTTACTTAAATAAGCATACTTGTGCTGGCGGCACATGTTCAGCTCTTTAACCGGTGCAGTAATTAAATTTTGTTAAGGCAATTTCTTGCGTGCTCACCAATACTGTTGAGCTATTAAATTAGCCCAGCTAGACCACTAATTGCAAGTGCTAATACCACCGTATTGAAGCCGAACGAGAGTAATCCGTGAAGCAGCGCAAGCCGCCGTAGTTTGTGGCTCGATATACTGATGTCGGCCGTTTGAGCCGTCATGCCAATAGTAAACGAGAAATAAGCAAAGTCGAAATAATCAGGCTCTCTTTCGTTGCCAGGAAACTCTAGCCCACCTTCCGGCCGGCCAGCACCCGCATCATAGAAAATATGCGCATAGCGGAGCGTAAAAACGGTGTGTACCAGCAACCAACTCATCACTACGACTGCAATAGCCAATCCTACATGCACATAGCGCATGTAGCCATCACCGGCATGCACTGCCGAAAGCAGGTAGACCACTGCCAATAAGCTACTACTGGCCGCCACCAGCACGAAAGCGAATAAAAGGCGGCGGCCAGGATCTTCGCGGGCCACTAAGCGGCGGATATGCGCCACTTCAGCGCTCATAATAATGCCCCAAGCCAGCACCAAAGTTGTAAGCGCAAAGGCGTCCCAAGCAGTTATGAGGCGCGCCATGGGATGCCAGGAAACGGGAGTGAACAGAAACGAGGCCAGCGCCGGCAGCAAACCCAACGACAGCCGCAACCAAGTGGGCAGCAAGCCAATGCGGTGCAGCAGCGTCAGGCGGAATGCAGGAGTGGGCATGTAGCAACCAAGCAAGCAGTGGAATACTCGAAGCTACCGGATTGTTGCCGGAAGCCGTTGCACTGCCGAAGCAGGCGAGCTAGCACCAATATAGTTACACCCCGTACCTTGGGGCACTATTTGTTGTTTCTGCCAATGAATCTTGCTCCACTCTCGGGCCTCTACGCGCCCTCGCTCAGCCTCCTCACCGACCTCTATCAGCTCACCATGGCCTATGGCTACTGGCAGCAGGGCATGCAAGACCGGGAAGCTGTATTCCATCTGTATTTTCGAAAAACGCCGTTTCAAGGCGGCTACGCGGTGGCGGCCGGTCTGGCCCTGGCCGTCGATTGGCTGGAAAACTTCCACTTCTCGGAAGGCGACTTGACCTACCTTGGCAGCTTGCAAGGCAGCAAAGGCGCCACCTTGTTCCCCGCCGATTTTCTTCAGTACCTGCGCGAACTGAAATTTACCTGCGACGTGGAAGCCATTGCTGAGGGCACAGTAGTGTTCGGCAACGAGCCACTGATTCGGGTCCGCGGCCCCTTGTTGCAGGCGCAGCTACTGGAAACAGCGTTGCTAACGCTGGTTAACTTTCAGACCCTGATTGCCACCAAAGCCGCCCGCATCCGCGAGGCCGCTGGCCCTACCGACCAGGTGCTGGAGTTTGGCTTGCGCCGGGCCCAAGGGTTTGATGGTGGTTTGGGTGCCAGCCGCGCCGCGTATTTAGGCGGCGTCGATGCCACGTCCAACGTGCTAGCGGGGCAGCGCTACGGCATTCCGGTGAAGGGCACCCACGCGCACAGTTGGGTGATGGCCTTCGAGGACGAGCCCACCGCCTTTGCCGCTTATGCCAAAGCTTTTCCTGATGATTCGGTGTTTTTGGTAGACACATACGATACGCTGGAAGGGGTGCGCCATGCTATTAGTGTGGCCCGGCAGATGCGCGCCAACGGCCACGAACTCGGCGGCATCCGCCTCGACTCCGGCGATTTGGCTTACCTGAGCCGCGAAGCCCGCGCCTTACTTGATGAGGCCGGCTTCCCCAAAACGCGCATCGTTGCCAGCAACGACCTCGAAGAAAACCTCATTACCAGCCTCAAGCTGCAAGGCGCCCGCATTGATACCTGGGGCGTTGGCACGCAGCTAGTTACGGCCTACAACCAAGCCGCGCTTGGTGGCGTCTACAAGCTGGCCGCCCTGCGCAACGCCGATAACTCGGAGTGGGACTTCACCCTGAAGCTTTCCGAGCAGCTCGCCAAAACCAGCATTCCCGGCATCTTGCAGGTGCGGCGCTATCTCAACGAGAAAGGCCACCCCCGCGCCGACATGCTCTATAATACCACGGAGCCGCTGCCCGAGCAACTCACCATCATCGACCCAGTGGACCCGACGCGCCGCCGGCCCATCCGCTCCACTAATTTCCGGGAGCTGCTGGAGCCAGTGTTCCGCGAGGGTCGCCGCGTACTCGACCTGCCTACCCTAGCCGAAAGCCGCGCCCACGCCCAGCGCGAGGTGCAAAGCCTCGACCCGAGCACCCGCCGCTTCCTGAATCCGCATACCTACCCTGTAGGTTTAGAGGAAAGCCTGAACACTTTCCGCACCAATCTGATTCTGGAAAAGCGCCCACAACGCCCGGCGTAGACAAAAAAACGCCCTGAGTCTGACACACTCGGGGCGCTTTGCTTGTTAGGCTACACGCCAAACTTCTTCCACAGCTTCGGCAGCATCTTAGGAAGCTGGTTTTCCGTCCAGTCCTCGCCTTTCGTGGCGGAGCCAGAGTCGTAATCTAGTCCGCGGGCAGAGGCCACACTTCTAGGGAAGGCATCTTCTGTATCGTCATCTGCCTTTTTACCGGTGTGTTGTTCGTATGCTGCGGTGGCAACGTAAAGCAGTTCTTCGAAATCCTGATAAGGAGCTTGTACGACAGTTGC
This sequence comes from uncultured Hymenobacter sp., assembly GCF_964242765.1. NCBI lineage: Bacteria > Pseudomonadati > Bacteroidota > Cytophagia > Cytophagales > Hymenobacteraceae > Hymenobacter > uncultured Hymenobacter sp. Next base: position 14,948 of record NZ_CAXTBM010000002.1, on the reverse strand, counting down.
CAGAGTATCGGGGTTGCGTAGCGCATTCGTAAACACCGTTTCCCCTTGGCCAATCAGCCAGCACCGGAAATACAGATAGGAATCATCGGTTACGTAGCCGTTGAGTATTTTCTGAGCAGCCATAACGTTAAAGTCGTCGGCCTCAATCAAATACTCACGCAGCATGCACTCGAATTCGACAATCTGTTGGGGCTCATATTGAGCTAAGCTATTGATTAGTGCCTGCTCTTGCCGCGTCTGGTCACCCTTAGATACTTCTTTCGCAGATTCTATCAACTGCCAGAACTCTCTTTTATCCACTTGCGGTAGGTTATTAAGCTGAAGTATAAGCTGTAGTTACTACCGGCGAAGTACACCAAAACTCTACACTTCAGCAACCAAAGCGTATACCTGCTAGCGCTGCACTTGCCGCTACTTTTGCGGTGTCTTTTCTGTTATAGTGTAATTCATACAATGCCAGCTGCTTTTCGGGCAGCTAGCCTCAACCAGACCTCTGTCATGCCAACCTTACAATTCAAAACCAGCATCAATTGCGCCAATTGCCTGCGTGCCGTTACGCCTTTCCTCGATGCCGAAGCAAGCGTAAAAAAATGGAACGTGGACACCAATAACCCCGATAAAGTCTTGACGGTGGAAGGTGAAAACGTAATTCCCGAACTAGTAATGAAAGCCGTGGCGCAAGCCGGCTTTGACATCGAGCCCGTAACAAAATAACTTTTCACGCTTACTTTGCGCGGTCTGACAGTTACTCCGATTACTGTCAGACCGTTTTTGTTTTCACCCCGTGTAGTTTGGAACTGCTTTCACTCAGCTACCTAAACGGGTTAGGCTTTCGGCCACCAACAAGTCTGTTGCAGCTGAACGGTGTACCGATGGCACAGCGCCGCTGCGTTATCGAAAGCAGTATTTTGGTAGACATCCTTTCTGCTTGTGCGTAAAATGCTTGAAACGCTTTTATTGAATACTATATGCCCGCTCCCACTCCCTTCCCCTCCCTCCCCCATGAAAGTCTATCTCCTCTTCTTGCTGATGCTGCTAGGCGGCGTGGCAAGTGCTCAACAAACGCCATTTAGGTTTTCTCCACTCCCTTTAAATACGACAACGAATACGGCAGTCTACACCGCCGTAATACCCGTAACGGACACAACGAAAGATCAGCTTTTTACGCGCGCTAAGCAGTGGGCAACCCGAGTGGCACCGCATTATAAAGCCTCAGTTAGCCATATAAATCCAGAAACTGGAGCCCTGCAGTTGCGGGGTAGCATCAAGAAAGGCCAGGAGTCGTTTGGGTTCCGGCTTGCCGTGTCAGTTGACAACGGAAGCTACACCTATCAACTCGACCACATCACGCACACCCAACCCCAGACTGCCCGCCAAGGCAAATACAGCTCGCCCGATCCAATAACCACCCCCATTGAGGCGCTTGTGTACACCAGACCACGCAAGAGCCGGGACAAAAAGCTTACGCAAGTCGATACGCATCTGCGGGCAGTGCTTGATAGCCTCAACGTAGCCATGCAAGGCAAACCCACTAGTCTGACCACGCAGCTCTAGCCACACCAACCTAATGCACAAAGCCAGCACTCCAAACGGAATGCTGGCTTTGTGTTGGTAACTAAGTTTGTTGTCGTTATCTGAATGGCCTTTGGCTACACCAATTCTTTGCGGTAGGTTTTCTCGAATTCTTCGTCTACGTGGTAAGTGGATTCCTCGTGCTGGCTCAGGTCGAGACCTAGTTCTTCGTCGGCTTCTTTTACTCGCAGGCCAAACAGCGAATCGGTGAGTTTCAAAAGCACCCACGACACGATGAAGGTGTAGCCAATTACGATGGCCAAGCCCAGCAAGTGGTAGTTGAAGATGGTAGCTGTGCCGTTCACCAATCCTACTTTAGCGGCGAATACCCCCGTTAGCAACATCCCGACGATGCCGCCCAGGCCGTGGCAAGGAAACACGTCCAGCGTGTCGTCGATGCCAGTGCGGTTGTTCTTCCAGTGCACGCCCATGAAGCTGATGGTGGAAGCCACCACTCCAATCAGAATACTCTGCCCGTAATCGACATAACCGGCGGCGGGCGTAATGGCGACCAGGCCTACTACTGCGCCAATGCAGGCGCCCATAGCTGTAGGCTTGCCGCCGCGGGCCACCTCAATCAGCATCCAAGCCACCAGCGCCGCCGCCGACGCCAAGTTGGTGTTCACGAACGACAAGGAAGCCATTTCGTTGGCGCCGAGGGCCGAGCCAGCATTGAAGCCAAACCAGCCAAACCACAACAAGCCGGTACCTAGCAGCACGAACGGCACGTTGGGCGTAGAGAAAGACTGGCCACGGTGCGTTTTGCGCGGACCCAGCACCAATGCGCCAACCAAAGCCGCTACCCCGGCCGAAATGTGGACCACCGTACCGCCCGCGAAGTCGAGCACGCCCCACTTGCGCAGGAAACCATCGGGGTGCCAAGTCCAGTGGGCCAGCGGGCAGTAGATGAACAAACAGAACAGGATGATAAACGCCAGGTACCCCTTAAAGCGCACCCGCTCGGCAAACGAACCGGTAATGAGGGCCGGGGTGATGATGGCGAATTTGAGCTGAAAAGCGAAGAACAGAATCAGCGGAATGGTGGGTGACAACGTCGGGTGGGTGGCCGTACCCACGTCTTTGAGCAGCAGGAACGTGCGCGGGTCACCGATGAGGCCACCTATCGAGTTGCCGTAGGCCAACGAGAAGCCCACGAAATACCACACCAAAGAAATTACGCCGAGAGCCACAAAGCTCTGGAGCATGGTAGAAATCAAGTTCTTAGGCCGCACCATTCCGCCGTAGAAAAACGACAAGCCCGGCGTCATGAGCAGCACGAAGGCCGAGGCCGTCAGCATCCAGGCCACGTCGGCCCCATTGATAGAGCCTGCCACCGCCGCCGGATGCTCCACTTTTACAAACGCCGCAATGCCCCCCAGAATAAATAAGACGATGAGCGCCAGCGTCCCGTAATTGAACTTAGATGGTAATGACTTTTCCATGGTCAGAGAATTGGGTGAAGTACTACAGGCTTTTCAGCGTGAAGTGAACTGTGTTGATAATGCTATGCCCGTTGAGTTCAAGCGTTTACTTCCGAGGCCAATCAGAATTTATAGACGGCGGCTAGCAGCGCACTCACCGTTGTTTTCTTGAGGCTGCCTGATTTGTTGATAAATAAATCCGACTCTACATCCCCATTATCGAGTCGCAGCTCCGGGATAATGGTGAGGTTATCGATTTTGAAATTCGAGGAAAGCGTGGATTCAAAGACGTTCCCATCGAATCCCAGAATTGCCTTTTTATCTCCCAGATATTCGCCGCGCAAGGTCATTCCGAACCAAGGAACCGGGTCGAGGTTGACGTATAAGGCGCTGCCCCACCAGGCGTCGTAGTCGCCCCAGCCGGTTTCGCTGCGGAACTGCCGGTACTGCATGGTTCCGTTGTAGGAGAAGCTTACTTGGCTCGATAGCGCATAGGTTAGCACTAAGTCGCCTTGCTGCACGCGCAGGGAATCGTGCTGCGCGCCCCCTTGGTAGTTGAAATAAGCCTTTACCTTGTCATCAGCCGAGCCGGTGGCCAATTGCGCAATAAAGGTTTTGGGCATGCTGCTTGCGCTTTTCAGGTCGGTCGGGTTGGCTACGCCCACCATCAGATTGGTTTTCTCACCGAGCCCGAAATCAGCTTTTATCCCCGTATGAAAGAAGGGGCCATACGAGAACATATAGCTCATGCTGTAATTCCGATTTAGGTAAGGATCCACTGATTCGTACCCGATATGCGTGGACCAGCTACCGCCGGTAATCTTGATTTTGGCGGTGGGCGAATAGGTTATGAACAGCTGCTTGATGGCGAAGCGGGTGTTGCTGTCGTTGTAGGAAAACTCTTCGGCCCGGCGTCCAAATCCTACATCCGCTACTAGGCCTACTTTGCCAATGGTGTGCTCGGCTTTCACCGAAATCATGCCCAATTCAAAGGATTTATGGCTGTTGGTGAAGCTCGTTAGGTTGTTGTAAGGAGCCTCATTGGGGTTGTTGAAGTTGTAGCGGTAGTAGGCGTCGGCGTAGCCGGATATTTTGAAAGCCGAAGTTTTGACGGAATCTGGTGAGGTCTTGACGGAATCTTCCGGCTCGGAGGAAAGCGGTGCGCACAAAGCAATGGCAGCGGTAAAAAGCAGCATACTATTCGGATTATGAGTGATTAATGGCAAAGTGTAGCGCGAATGGGCATACCGGCATAGGCCACTCATGCGTGCGTGTTACTTTCATCATTACTCCCCGAATGAATAGCATGAGGGGCAGTTGTTGGTTGTTCTACCACACCCCGTACCTAGACCGGGAAGCACACTTATTGCTCTCCTTGAAAATGCTTTTTAGTTAACTCACTCAGGTGGATTGTGAGTCGGTGGCTGTCATCTCTAGTGCTTGCTAGAAGTACCAGCACTACTGTCATGGGCGAGCAGCTAATTCAATAAAGTAGCTCGAACAACAGCAGTTTGTGCAACGCATTCTAATATTGCCTTAAATTCTAAGGCCAATATATACAAACATCATAGTAAATACAGCATATACCCATGAAATTTTAGGTATATCACGCCAATTATTACAATAAAAGCTAAAATCAGCCCTAAAACTTGAACCGCACCATCTAAAAATTGATCCTCTGCTATAGTTCTCCTTGCTCTTTGGTATGCGTGCCCTTTATTTCAAAATGCTTACGCCGTAGATTATGGTTTGCGGATCGGCCGACGTCATTTAAAAGAAGAAGCCTGACATCTGCGAGATGTCAGGCTTCTTCTTTGCGCCCTGATTTTCTTGATAATTGAAGCTACAGCCTTCTGTTGCTATGTCAGCTATTTCTAGCTCCTCTACCCTTGCAAGCCTGGGGTGATACTTCAACTACCATATACTACCAAGTGGTAAAGTTACCCCGCGTAGTTCAGCTCGCCGGCTCCTACGCGCAAGCAAACACCAGGTTCGGCGGTGATGCGGCCAGCTACTTGGGCTTGGTAACCAGCGGCTTGGAGTTGGGCAGCTACGGCTTCGGCTTGGTTTTCGTCGGTTACGAGCAGCATTCCATTGCCCATGTTCCAATAGAGGTAAGCCTCCGTGGGCGTGATGCCGGCCAACTCGGCTAGCTGCTGCATGGCGGGCAGCGGCTCGAAGAGGTTGGTTAGTTCAGCGCCTACGCCGCTCTTAAGTACGCGCTTGAAGTTGTCAGCAATGCCGCCGCCAGTGATGTGCGCGGCAGCATGCAGGGGCAGGCCCGCATCCAGCACCGCTCCCACGCCGGGCGCAAAGATGAGCGAGGGAGCCAGCATCACCTCGCCCCAGGTATTTCCCATTTCGGCGGCATCGGAGCCGGTGTAGGGAGCTGTGTGCCAGGCTTCGCCGAAAGCTTTAGTAAGGGCGCGGCGAGCCAAGGAGTAGCCGTTGGAACGGAACGAAGGCGAGCGAAGCGCCACCACGGCCTGACCAGCCCGCACATTAGCGCCACTCAATGGGCGTTCCAGGCTGGGGTGCAACACGCCCACGGCCGTCGAGCACCAGTTGAAGTTCATGCGGGCGCCAGGATAACCACCGATGCGGTTGCCCAGCTCGGCAATTTCGCCGCCTGTTACGGCAATCTGGCTGAACTGTGCCGCGTCGTGCAGGCCGCGCATCAGCTCATCCACCACCTCGTAATTGAGCGTGTTCACGTCGATGATGTTCGACAGGTTGGTAGGGATGAAACCCGCCACCACTAGGTCGTCGGCCACCATGGCAATCAGGTCGTAACCCAGCGTGTCGTAGCGGTTGGTGCGCTCGGCCACTTCAATCTTGGTGCCGATACCATCGGAGCCAATACCCAGCCGCTCACTGCCAAAACGGATTTCATTGGAGAAGCCCCCGGCCAAGTATTGGGCTGGTTCGCCTGGCTTGCCAGCGCGGGTACTGAAGGTTTTCTGTGCCCAGTGATACGCATTTTTGGAAGCGGCATTGCCTTCTTCAATGGAATAGCCGGCTGTTTCTTTGATATTGGGTTCGGCAGAAGTCTGGCTCATGGCGGGGGTAAAGTCAAATAAAGTAACTGTCATCCTTCATCTAGCGTCCGCTTGCGAAGGACCTTACCACATCAGAACTATACTAGCTCAATGATCATTCAGGAGTGATAAGGTCCTTCGCAAGCGGACGCTAGATGAAGGATGACAGAGAAATTTAGTTAGTGCTCGGTTGGCTCCGGAGCCTTAGCGCTAACTGAGGGAATGGCCTCGCCCCGGTCCTTTTTTTCGTGGCGGTGGCTTTGGCGCTCCTCCTGAATGTGGCGCAGGTACTTCGTGACGTCGCCGGTGGGGTAGTTGCCGGTGAAGCACGCGAAGCAGCTGCCGCCGTGGCCTTTGTCTTCCGAGAACAGCTCCTGCAAATCCTCCAGCGACTGGTAGATAACCCGGTCGGCCTCGATGTATTGGCAGATTTCCTGCTCGGTGTAGTTGGCCGCAATCAGCTCGGTGCTCATGGCCATGTCGATGCCGTAGATGCAGGGGCTGACGATAGGCGGCGCGCTGGAAATGAAGTACACTTCCTTGGCGCCAGCTTCGCGCAGTATGCGCACGATGCGCCGCGAAGTAGTACCGCGCACAATACTATCATCGACAACCGCTACCTTCTTGCCTTCTACAAACTCGCGGATGGGGTTCAGCTTTTTCTTCACCACATCTTCGCGGCCGGCCTGGCTGCTCACGATGAAAGAGCGCCCCATGTGGTTGTTCTTCACCAGCGCCCGCCGATACGGCACCCCGATAGCCTCGGCCAAACCCGACGCCGCAAAGTACCCCGACGAGGGCACGTCAATCACCATATCCGGCTGGATGCCCGACTCTATTACCTTACGGGCCAGCATCTTACCCAACCGCACCCGCTCCCGGGCCACCAAGCGGCCATGGATAGTGGAGTCTTCGCGGGCGAAATAGATGTGCTCGAAAACGCAGAAGTTCTTGGGCTGATTGTACGGGTTCTTGTAGTGAACCTTGAAGTCATTGTCGATAAACACTGCCTGTCCCGGCCCGACGTTCTTGATGAAGTCGAAGCCCAAGTAGTCGAAGCAGGTGCTTTCGGAGGCGAAGGCGTAGACCGGACCGCGCGGCGTTTCGCGGCGGCCGAGCACCAGCGGCCGGATGCCCAACGGGTCGTTGAAGGCCAGCAAGCCGTGGCCGGCAATGATGGTGATGGTAGCGTAGGCGCCTTTCACCAGTTCCTGCGTGGTCTCTACGGCATCAAAAATATCCACCACGGACAGGCGGTCGAGGTTTTTGAGGCGCAACTCCGACGCGAAGGTGTACATGATGAGTTCCAAGTCGTTGCTGGTTTTGGGCAGCACATGGTACTTCTCATGCATTAGCTTGGCTACCTGCCGGAAGTTGATAACGTTACCGTTGTGCACCATACTCAACCCGAACGGGTAGCTGGTCGTGAACGGCTGCGCCAACTCGGTATCGTTGGAGCCTTGGGTGGTGTAGCGCGCGTGCCCAATGCCGATATTGCCCTTCAGCTTCTTGAGCTGCTTGGGCTTGAACACGTCATTGATCAGGCCGTTGCCTTTATGCAGGTGAAAATTGTCGTCGAAGGTGGCAATGCCTGCGGCATCCTGCCCCCGATGCTGGAGGGCGGTGAGGCCAATCACGATGTCCTGAACAACGTTATCGGGGCCGTAAAAACCTACTATTCCGCACATGGCGTTTTCAATTAAGAATTAAGAATTAGGAATTAAGAATTGAGTGATTTAAACAGGCTTGTGAGGTGAAGTAGCAGGCCATTTTTAATTCTTAATTCTCAATTTTTAATTTGCTGCGCAGCAGCTTTGCCAGCGTGTTGGCATACAGTTCATGTTCCACCAACAGCCCGCGCCGCTCCACTTCCGACAACGTATCGGCCCCGCGCAAATCCACTGTGCGCTGAGCCAGGATGGGGCCCGTATCGAGGCCCTCATCAACCATATGTACCGTGATTTTGGTTTCCGAAAGTCTGTTATTAAATGCCCATTCGTATGCGTGAAGTCCTTGATGCTGATGCGTATCTGCAGGATGAATATTGAGGATGCGGCCCGCAAAAGCTTGGATGAACACCGGCGACAGAATCCGCATGTAACCGGCCAGCACCACGTAGTCGGGTTGGTAGGTTTGCAGCAGCTTCACTACCTCGGCGTCGTATTCGGGGCGCCTGAAACCTTGGGAGGCGAGTCTAGCCGTGGGGCAACCTAAGTCCGCCGCGGTGGTCAGACCGGGCGCATCGGGCTTGTTGCTGAACACAACGGCTATTTCGGCCAGTCCGTGTAGCTCGCCTTGTTGCACAGCCTTTACCAAGGCCACCATGTTGGAGCCCCGGCCCGAAAGCAGAATGGCAAGGCGCTTGGGCGCGGCCGGCCGCTCGCCTTCTTTGGCAAGAAGGGAACCGGAAGCCGACGTTTCGGTGGGGGCGCTATGATTCGGTAACTGGCTCAACGTACTTGATTGAAGGCAATTTCGGGAGCGGGCCGTTGGCCAATATCACTCCGAATATAAGCATCTTGGAAGTTAACTTTTCCTACTTCACTGTAGACGAGCTTCACCGCTTCTTCCAGCTCCTGCCCTTGGCCCACTAGCACCATCACCCGGCCGCCAGAAGTTACCAGTTGGCCGTCTTGCTGACGGGTGGCGCCGTGGAAAGCGAGGATGTTGGGGTGCAGTTCATCGAGGCCGGTGATGGGAAAACCGGTAGGAAACTTTGCAGCCGGGTAGCCGCCTGAGGCCAGCACTACACCTACGTAATAGCCGGGCCGCTGCCAAACGGTGGTTTGGGCCAGGTTGCCATCGAGCGTCGCTTCGATGAGCTCCAGCAAGCTACTTTCCAGAGCGGGCAGCAGCACTTCCGCTTCCGGGTCGCCGAGGCGGACGTTGTATTCCAGCAGCTTCGGGCCCTGCGGCGAAAGCATGATGCCGAAATAGAGGAAACCGTTGAAATCGAACGGCTCACTTTGCAGACCAAGCAAGGTCGGGTCTACGATATCGGTGCGGATAGCGGCCAGGATGTTGTCGTCGGCGAAGGGTACGGGGCAGTAGGCGCCCATGCCACCGGTGTTGGGGCCTTTGTCGCCGGCCAGCAGCTGCTTGTGGTCTTGGGAAGGAGCCAGCAGCCGGATTCGGTTGCCATCGGTGATACCGATGATGCTGATTTCAGGGCCAGACAGTTTTTCTTCCAGCAAGAAGCTGAACCAGCCGGTGTGTTCGGCTTGCAAATCAGTGAGGGCCTGCTCGGCTTCCTCTATGGAAGAGCACACATACACGCCTTTGCCAGCCGCTAAACCGTCGTATTTCACTACCACTTGCCCATCCAGCTCCGCTGCCTTGGCGCGGGCCTCGTCCAACTGGTCGCTGCGGTACTGCCACGACAACGCCGTAGCGACGCCGTGCCGCCGCATGAAGTTCTTGCTCCACACCTTGGAGCTTTCCAATACTGCCCCCGCCCGGCTCGGCCCGAATACGCGGATATCGGAGTCAGCGAAATAATCGACCACGCCTGCCGCCAGTGGCGCCTCGGGGCCCACCACAATCAGCTTCACGTCGTGCGCTTCGCAGAAGCTTTGCACCGCGGGAAAATCGGTGGCGCTGATGGCGGGGTGGCTGTTTGGGATGCCGCCGTTGCCAGGCAGCACGTGCACCGTGGCTCCGTCGCGGGTCAGCTTCCACGCCATGGCGTGTTCACGGGCCCCGCCGCCGAGGAGAACTATGGTTTTAGGAGTTGCTGACTTCATATTGTGTGGAAAAAACCAATTGGAAGGTCAGTTCCGTGGTGTTTCGTATGGTAAAACCAAGTCTTTGGTAGAGCTTCAATGCACTCTTGTTCACCTGTAGTACATCCAGACGAACAGGCTTATTTACTGCCAAAGCTTTGGTTATAAACTCGTTTAAAAGAGCGGTGCCAATTCCTTTGCCCTGAAATTCAGCTACAATCAGCAGGCTCTGAATGAAAAAGCAGTCGGGCTGTTCTTCCGCTTCCAGAAGACCAATTTCTTGTCCTTTATATGAGAGAAGCGTAGTGCTGTTGGGCTTAAAGTTCTCGGAGTGAAATGCTCGTTGAAACTCATCCTCCCATCCCCACACCTGCTCTATATAGGGTCCGAGAGCTTGCTTTTTGATGGCTAGCGTAACCTCAAAATCTGCGGGCGTGGCCGAACGACGAACAAGCCGAACCAGACTCTCGGACCCTATGGCCTTCAAGTCTTGGGGTTCCACCTGCACCGTGTCTTTCCAGTCGCCCATTTAGATTAGCTGATGTCCTCGATGGAAAGAATCTTGCCGCCTTCCAACTGGAAAACCGACTTACCCTGCATCTGCAACGTGTCGCCGGGTTTCAAGCCGTTCGGGAATTCGATGGCTGCCACGCCGGTGTAGTCAATCAGAACTTCCACCCGGTTTTCGGCTACTTGCCAATCGGTGACGCGCTGCTCCCGCTCCGAGAAATACTGCTTGGCTTGTTCGGCTTGCTGCCGGAAGCTTTCCTTGCCGGTCGTCGTCAGGTTCACTTCACCGCCGGTGATGTTCTTGAACATTACCTCGTCGTGCAGATCGGCCACCATGCCGTCTACATCGAAGCGGTTGTACGCTTCGATGTAGGCTAACACGATTTGCTTTGGAGTAGCGACGGTTTCCATGACGGCTAAAGAAGTGGACTATAGCACCCGTAGCTCAGCGTCCGAGGGCATTAGCATTGACGAGTTCAGGCATCTTTCATGATGCCAGCGCGCACCAGGTTGCTTACGAGGCGGGTTCGTACGTCACCATCGGTGGTGGTTTCGTTGCCGGTTTGCAGCGGCGCACCCGTAATACGCTCGTAGATATCGAGGTAGCGGCGGCTGGCTTCGGCCGATACTTCGGGCGTGAGGCCACGGGGGTACTGGCCGTCCTGCTTGTTGGCAATCAGCCACTGGCGCACGTACTCTTTGTCCATCTGCTCGGCCGTCTCCGGGTTCTTGGCGTAATCCTCGGCGCTCCAGAACCGCGACGAATCTGGCGTGTGGATTTCGTCAATCAGAATCAACTCACCATTCAGCAAACCGAACTCGTACTTGGTGTCCACCAGGATAATGCCGCGCTCCGACATCCACTGCGAAGCGAAGTTGAAAAGTTCCAGCGCTTTCACGCGCATCTTCTCGTACAGCTCAGCCGATACCCACCCCTCTGATACCAAGTTCTCGGGCGTGATTTCGCGGTCCGACTCCTCTTTGGTGGTCGGCGTTACAATCGGCTCGGGGAACTGCTGGTGCTTGGTCAATCCATCCGGCACGGTTACGCCCGAGAACGTGCGCTGGCCGTTCAGGTAACCGCGCAGCATGGAACCCGTGAGGTAGTTGCGCACCACCATCTCCACTCGAATCGGCTCGGCTTCCATGGCCAACGTGACGTTGGGGTCGAGCAGGCTGATAACGTGGTTGGGAATGATGTGCTGCGTCTTTTCGAACCAGAAAGCCGCCAGCCCGTTCAGCACCGCGCCTTTGTGCGCAATCGGCGTTTCCAGCACCGAATCGAAGGCCGACAAACGGTCGGTAACGACGATGAGCCGCTCGCCCGAGGGGGCCCGGTACGAATCACGGACTTTGCCGCGGTGCAGGAGCTCGAGTTGAGGAGTATCGAAGTGGTTGAGGGTGTCCATAGGTAAAGTGTCAGCCGGTCCGGAAGGCCGATGAACTGCGAGGGTGTCTTAAGATGAAAACTGGCTGGCTTCCTGCGGCGAAACGGCGGTTTGGCGCTGGTTCTGTACGTGCTCCACAATGTTGCGGAACAAGCGCAGCCCGTCGCCTTCCTCACTCAAACCGGGGTTGAGGCGCTTGCGCCGGGCCCAATCGGGGTGGTTATATAAGGAGAGGAACGCCTCCGGGTGCGGCATCAGCCCGAATACCTGGCCGGTGGTATCGGTAAGGCCGGCGCAGTTGAGGTCGGCGCCGTTGGGGTTGTGCGGGTACACGTCGGTTGGCGAACCGTCGTAGTCGGTGTAGGATAGGCAGTTGAGCGCCTGCTCTTCGATGTGGGTTAGCGTGTCGGTGCCCGAGATGATGAGGCGGCCTTCGCCGTGGCGCACGGGCACTTCCATGGTGTCGAGGCCCTTCAGGAAAGGTGAATTCGACTTCGGGTTGACTTTCAGCCGCACCCACCGGTCTTCGTAGCGGCCCGAGGCGTTGTGCGTGAGCGTTACTTCGGGCGTTACGGTGCCGCTCAGGTTGGGGAGCAGCCCGAGCTTCACGAGCACTTGGAAGCCGTTGCAGATGCCCATCACGAACTTGCCGTTGGCCACGAACTCCTTGATGTCATCGAGCAGCGTGCGGCCTTCGGCGTTTTTGCGGTAGCGCAGCTTGTTGGCCAGCACCACGCCGGAGCCCAAATCATCACCGAAGGAAAAGCCGCCGGGGAAGTTCAGGATGTCGTAGTCGTGGATGCTGACGTGGCCGTGCAGCACTTGGTTGAGGTGCACGATGGTTGCTTCGGCACCCGCCAAGCGGTAGGCAGCAGCGTATTCTTCTTCGCAGTTGATGCCGAAGCCCGTAAGAATCAGGGCCTGGACTTTCTGGCTGGTATCGTTCATGTGTTGGTCGTTCATCGGGCGGCCTCCTCTCCTGCTGGCTGGCCGAAGCCAATGATGCGGTTCACCGGACCGTTGGTCCAGTCGTGGCGCAGCACGGCCGTGCTAGCAGCAATAACTGGTTGCCCCGCGTGGCGCACTGTCAACTGACTGTCTGGCGTAACTACCCCGAGGCGGGTGGCGCGGGCACCGAAGTGCTGCTCGAAAGCCACTACATCTTCGGGCGCTACCGTGGCCACAAACCGGGAGTGCGACTCCGAGAACAGCTGCACCTGCACTGGCTGGCCTTCGGGCAAATCAACAGTGGCACCGTAGCCGTGGCCGAACGTGGCTTCTGCCAGCGCCACCGCCAAGCCGCCATCGGACAGGTCGTGGCAGGACTGGATGAGGTGCTGGTCGTTGGCCTGGCCCATGAGGGTGTAGAGTTCCTTGGCCTTGTCGAAGCGCACTTGCGGCACGTTGGCGCCGAGCTCGCCGAACAGTTGGTAGAACTCCGAGCCGCCGAGTTCGTCGTAGGTTTCGCCTAGTAGATAGATGACGTCATCGGCTTGCTTGAAGTCGGAAGTGACGGTCTGGCGAACGTCTTCAATCTTGGCCGTCATCGAATACAGAACGGTCGGCGGCACCGAGATTTTCACCCCGTCGGCTTTGAAGTCGTTCTTCATCGAGTCCTTGCCCGAGGTGAGCGGGATGCAGTAAGCGGCCGTGGCGTCGCGCAGGGCTTCGCACATCCGAACCAGCTTGGCTAGCTTGAGCTTACCATCAGGGTTCGTAGTGGCGTCGTACACCGAATCGGGTACGCAGAAGTTGTCGTTTACCGACCAGAAGTTACCGTCGCCGTAGCTCAGGTTAGGCAGCTTGCCACCCACTGCTACAATCTGGCGCACGGCTTCATCAAAAGCCCCGGCCGACATATGGTAGGCGTCCAAGTCACCGAAGCGGGGCAGGATGCCGTTGCTCACGGCCACGCCTTCCCAACTATCGAAGTTGAAGCGCACCACCGCGGCATCTTGCGGCGCCTGACCGGTAGCACCCATCAACGGCTTGATGATGGTGCGGCCTTTCACCTCGTGGTCATACTGCCGAATCACCGATTCGCGGGAGCAGATGTTGAGGCTGCCTAGCAGGCGGGCCAGTACGTCGGTATAGTCGATAGTGGCTGGCAGTGTCGGCTCCGAAGCTTGCGGGTTGCTCCACTCGGCTTCCAGCACTTTGCGCGGCACACCGTTGTGCAGAAACTCCATGTTCAGGCGGGCCACCGAGTCGCCATCGAAGCGCACGTCAAGGTAGCCGTCGGCGGTGAAGTAACCGATATCGGTCAGCTCCACTTCCATTTCGCGACCCAAGGCCAGCAGTTCGTCCATCTTGGCAGGCTCCACAGCCAGCGAGAAACGCTCCTGCGACTCACTCACGAAAATCTCCCACGGCCGCAGCCCTGGATATTTCAGCGGTACCTTTTCCAACTCCACCACGGCGCCGCCGCTAATGGTCGCTAGCTCGCCAATGCTGGAAGATAAGCCGCCCGCGCCGTTGTCAGTGCTGCACTTAATTAGGCCGCGGCGGGTAGCCAGCACCAGGAAATCCATGGCTAGCTTCTGCGTAATCGGGGAGCCGATTTGCACGGCCGTGGCCGGTGAGGTTTCGTCTAGCTCAATCGAAGAGAAAGTCGCGCCGTGGATACCGTCTTTGCCCACCCGGCCACCGGCCATGATGATGCGGTCCTGCGCGTCAATGTTCTTCTCCCACGAGTCCAGCCCGGCCAGCTGCATCGGCATCACGGCACCGGTGCCACAATACACCAGCGGCTTACCCGCGTACCGGTCGTCGAACACGATGGCGCCGTTCACCGTCGGTACTCCCGACTTGTTGCCGCCGTCCTCGATGCCCTTGCGCACGCCTTCAAAAATGCGGCGCGGGTGCAGTTGGTTGCTAAGCAGCGTACCGTTGAACTCGGGGTTGCCGAAGCACAGTACGTTGGTGTTGAACAGCAGCCGCGCGCCCCCGATGCCGGTAGCTAGCGGGTCGCGGTTGTTGCCCAAGATGCCCGTAATGGCCCCGCCGTAGGGGTCGATGGCCGAAGGCGAATTGTGCGTTTCCACCTTCCACACAAACAACGACTCGGGGTTGATGCGCACCGCGCCGGCGTTGTCAGAAAACACCTTAATCAGCCAGTCGTTGCCGTTGGCCCGCAGTTGTCGGTCCACTTCGGACGTGGCGTTCTTGATATAGGTCTTGAACAGGCCGTCGATTTCCTGCTCCTCGCCAGTGTCCGCGTCCTTGTACTTGATAACGGCGCTGAACTCCTTGTGCTTGCAGTGCTCCGACCAGGTTTGGGCCAGGATTTCCAGCTCG
>NZ_CAXTBM010000001.1:175173-275417 GCF_964242765.1 uncultured Hymenobacter sp. | reverse complement strand
TCGTGTGGTAAACTCATCTAGCACCACTACACCAGCACGCGAGATGCTTCGGCTGTGCTCAGCATGACAATAGCTTTGGCAACGGCAGCACGCCCAAGGTTTCGGTAAAAGGACGCCAGATCAAGCAGGACAGACGATAAATCTGATAGTAAAACTTTCCATATCATGAAACTGAAATACGCCTATCTGTTGCTGCTTGGCCTGCTGAGCCAGCCTCAAGCCCGGGCGCAAGTGAAGCCGCAGGTGGTGCCGGCCGACGTGATGCAGAAGGTGTATGAGGAAGTGAAAACGCCGCATAAGTACGGCCTCGTGCTCGTAACCGACGACAACCGCAAGAAGATGGACTGCCCGAGCGTGTTCCGTAAAAACGGCAAGTGGTACATGACCTATATCATCTACGACGGCCGCGGCTACGAAACCTGGCTGGCGCAAAGCAAGGACCTGCTGAAGTGGGAAACGAAAGGCAAAATCATGGCTTTCACCGATACCACCGACTGGGATACCAACCAAAAAGCGGGCTATGTGGCCCTGCAAGACCACAAATGGGGCGGCAGCTACGAGTGGCAACCCTACCAGGGCAAGTATTGGCTGTCGTACTTCGGCGGCAACTCCCGCGGCTACGAAAAGGGCTTGCTCTCCATCGGCATGGCCTACACCACCAAGGACCCCACCACCGTGCACCAATGGCAGCGCCTGCCGCAGCCGGTGCTCAAAGCCACCGACCCCGACGTGCGTTGGTGGGAAAACCACACCATCTACAAAAGCTCCATCATCTGGGACAAAAGCAAGCAAACGGGCCACCCCTTTGTGATGTACTACAACGCCAACGGTGACTCGCTAGACACCAAACGCGGGGCCGAGCGCATCGGCATGGCCGTTTCCGACGATATGACGCATTGGTCGCGGTATATGCGCAACCCGGTTATCAACCACCACAAAGGCATCAGCGGCGACGCTTACCTGCAACAAATGGATAACGGCCTGTGGGTGATGTTCTACTTCGGCGCTTTCTACCCTGGTGTGAGCGGCGCAGTCAACCGCTTCGCCTGCTCTTACGATTTGAAGAACTGGACCGACTGGACCGGCGCCAACCTGGTGGAACCCTCCGAGCCCTACGACGAGCTATTTGCTCATAAGTCGTTTGTGGTGAAGCACAAGGGCGTGGTGTACCACTACTACTGCGCCGTGAACAAGCCCGACCAACGCGGCATTGCCGTGGCTACCTCCAAAGACCTGGGCAAGAGCAAGCTCACCTTCATTGCCCCGCCCGTCAAAAAACCCAAAACCGACGCTAAAGCAACCCCTAAAGCCGCTACCAACTAATGCAGCATACTTTAAAAATTGGCCTCTTTGGCATCGGTCTGGATGCGTACTGGGAGCAATTCGCCGGCTTGAAAGAACGACTGGAAGGCTACCTCACCACCGTGCAGAACAAGCTGGCGGCCGTGCATCCGCACATTGTCAACGCGGGCTTGGTGGATACGCCGGAAAAGGCCTTTGAAGCCGGCAGCCAGTTCCGGCGCGAGGAAGTGGATTTGATTTTCCTGTACGTAACCACCTACGCGCTGTCGAGCACGGTGCTGCCGGTGGTGCAGCGGGCCAAAGTGCCGGTAATTATCCTGAACCTGGCACCCGAAGCGGCTATTGATTACGCAGCGTTCAACCAGATGACCGACCGTACCCAGATGACCGGCGAATGGCTGGCCTACTGCTCGGCGTGCCCGGTGCCGGAAATTGCCAACGTATTCAACCGCACCGGCATCACCTTCCACCAGATTACCGGCATGCTGCACGACGACCCCGAGTGCTGGCAGGAAGTAACGGAGTGGGTGGAAGCCGCCCGCGTGGCGCACACCATGAGCTACAACCGCCTGGGTTTGATGGGCCATTATTACAGCGGCATGCTCGACATCTATTCCGACCTCACGCAACAATACGCCACCTTCGGTGGCCACATCGAGCTGCTGGAAGTAGACGAATTGGCCGACCTGCGCAAGCAGGTAACCGACGAGCAGATTCAGAAGCGGGTGCAGCATTTCCAGGCTTCTTTCGACGTGCAGCCCGACTGTCCTCCCGACGAGCTGGCCCGCTCCGCCCGCACCTCCGTGGCCCTGGATGCGCTGGTGGAACGTTACCAGCTCGGCTCGCTGGCTTACTTCTACAAAGGAACCGGCAACTTCGACAACGAAGACACCATCAGCTCCATCATCCTGGGCAATTCGTTGCTCACGGCCCGTGGCATTCCCGTGGCCGGCGAGTACGAGGTAAAGAACGCGCAGGCCATGAAAATAATGGACAGTTTCGGCGCCGGCGGCTCGTTCACGGAGTACTACGCCCTCGATTTCAAGGCAGACGTGGTGCTCATGGGCCACGACGGACCGGGCCACTTGGCTATTGCCGAAGGCAAAACCAAAGTGCGGCCCCTGGGCGTGTATCACGGCAAAGTCGGCCGCGGGCTATCGGTGGAAATGTCGGTGAAGAACGGGCCGGTGACGTTGCTTTCGGTAGTGGAAAAGGCGGGTGGCAAGCTTATGCTGCTCGTGGCCGAGGGTGAATCGGTGCCGGGCCCCATCCTGGAAATCGGCAACACCAACAGTCGCTACAAATTTTCTATCGGCGCCCGCAAGTTCGTCAACCGTTGGAACAGCTACGGCCCGGCTCACCACTGCGCAGTCGGCGTCGGGCACATCCGCTCGAAGCTGGAAAAGCTGGGGCAGTTGCTGCACCTAGAAGTGGTTGATGTGTGCTAAACCATTAAACGATGTAGAAACGTGATACTTCGCGTCTCCCACCGGAACCGCTCATTTCAAGCAACCTCAGCAACCACAAGACGCGAAGTGTCGCGTCTCTACAGCCCTCGAAAACCCGCCCTATGACTCGCCTTCTCTCCCTCCTACTGCTTCTCCTTCTCGGCACCCAAAGCGCCGCTTTTGGAGCGCAGCCAGAGCCGCGGGTGGTAGTGGAGTTCAATAAAGACTGGAAGTTCTTTCTCGGCGACGAGGCGCAGGCCAAAGATGGAGCGTTCAACGACGCTAGCTGGCGGCTCCTCACCTTGCCGCACGACTGGAGCATCGAGGGCCGATTCGACGAGAAGAACCCCGCCAAGCCCGAAGGCGGCGGCTTGCCTACTGGCATTGGCTGGTACCGCAAGACCTTCACGCTGCCCGCTACCAAAGGCAAGCGGGTCTACATCGAGTTCGACGGGGTACATCAGCGTAGCGAAGTTTGGCTGAATGGCCGCTCCTTGGGCTTCCGGCCCAACGGCTACATTTCCTTCCGCTACGACCTGACGCCCTACCTCCGCCCCACCGGGCAGCCCAACGTGCTGGCCGTGCGCGTCGACAATTCCGCGCAGCCGAACTCCCGTTGGTACACCGGCTCGGGTATCTACCGCAACGTACGGCTGGTGACCACCAATACCGTGGCTGTGGACCAATGGGGCACCTTCGTGACGACGCCGCAGGTAAGTTCGACGGCCGCAACGGTAGCCGTGCAAACGCAGATCCGCAATGCAGCAGGCAAGTCGCAGCAAGTCAACTTGGAAACGGTGGTGCTGGATGCGCAGGGCAAAGAAGTAACTCGGCAGCTCACGAAAAGCATCAAACTCACCGATTCTACCACCCGCGTGGCGCAGAACATCAACCTTTCAAACCCGCAAAACTGGTCAACCACGCAGCCCTACCTCTACCGGGTGCAAACCACGGTGTTCCAGGGCAAGAAGGCGGTGGATACTTACGATACGCCGCTAGGTGTGCGCACGGCAGCGTTTGGCCCGAGCGGCTTTTTCCTGAACGGACAGCCGCTCCGGATTCTGGGCGTGTGTCAGCACCACGACCTGGGTGCGCTGGGGGCGGCCGTGAACCTGCGGGCCATGGAGCGGCAGTTGGAAATCCTGAAAGCCATGGGCTGCAACGCCATCCGCACTGCGCATAACCCGCCCGCACCCGAACTGCTCGACCTCTGCGACCGAATGGGCTTCCTGGTGCTGGACGAGGCGTTTGATATGTGGCAGAAAAAGAAAAACGGCAAAGATTACCACCTCGATTTCAAGCAGTGGCACCGCCGCGACCTGGAAGACCAAATCCGGCGCGACCGGAACCACCCCAGCGTGTTTATGTGGAGCATCGGCAACGAAATCCGGGAGCAATTCGACAGTACCGGCGTGCAACTCACCAAGGAACTGACGGCCACCGTGAAGCGCCTCGACCCGTCCCGGCCCGTCACGTCGGCCCTAACGGAGCAGGAGCCCGACAAAAACTTCATCAGCCAAGCGGGCGTGCTCGATGTACTGAGTTTCAACTACAAACACGAGGGCTATCCGGAACTACCCAAGCGTTTTCCCGGCCAAATATTCCTGGCCACCGAAACCGCAGCGGCATTCGAAACCCGAGGCCATTACGACATGCCGTCCGACAGCATCCGTATCTGGCCTAAGGATGGCAAAACCAAGTTCACCATCGGCAACCCCGATTTCACAGCCTCATCGTACGACAACGCCCGACCTTATTGGGGTGCTACGCACGAAGCCGCCTGGGGCGCCATCAAGCAAAATCCACACTTGAGTGGCCTGTTCGTGTGGTCGGGCTTCGACTACCTCGGTGAGCCGCTGCCCTACCCTTGGCCGGCGCATAGCTCTTATTTTGGCGTCATCGACCTGGCGGGCTTCCCCAAGGATGCCTACTACCTCTACCAGAGCGAGTGGACCAACCAGCCCGTACTGCACCTGCTGCCGCATTGGAACTGGCGCCCCGGCCAAACCGTGGACGTGTGGGCCTACTACAGTCAAGCCGACGAAGTGGAACTCCTACTCAACGGCAAGTCGCTGGGCACCCGCAAAAAGCAAGGCAACGACCTGCACGTAATGTGGCGCGTGCCCTACGCCCCTGGTACCCTGCAAGCAGTGTCGCGCAAAGGCGGGCAAACCGTGCTGACGCGCACCATCAACACGGCCGGCCCCGCTGCCAAAATCGAGCTAACCGCAGACCGCAGCAAGCTCCAAGCCGACGGCAAAGACCTGTCCTTCATCACCGTACGGGTGCTGGATGCCGCCGGCAATCTAGTACCCGACGCAGCCAACCTAGTACGCTTTTCCACCACTGGGCCAGGCGCAATTGCCGGCGTCGACAACGGCTATCAGGCCAGTTTGGAGCCGTTCAAGGCTGATTCGCGCAAAGCCTACAACGGCATGTGCCTAGCCATCATCCAAACAACGGAGAAGGAAGGAACTATCACGGTGCAGGCCACCGCCGATGGCCTGACGCCGGCCTCCGTGACGCTAACAAGCGCCTCCTTCTCCGGAAAAGAGAGGGGAAGCTTGACGAAACAACATTGATTAAGAACAACATAGATGAAGTTTCACATAAATACTTGCCCTACCAAACTGCGCCGCCGTGGCTCCCCCTCTCCTTTTCGGAGAGGGGGTCGGGGGGTGAGGCGCCACGTCTGCTTTTTCCTGCTACTCCTGCTGCCCACGCTACTCCATGCACAGGAAGCTAGCGTGTACTTCTTCCCGGGCGTTTCTCATCCGCCGAAAGTGTATCCTGGCGAAGCCGACGGCTACCAGATTCCGCAGATTACCGAGCTAAACCGCGACGCGGCCCGGGCCACGGCGTACTCTTTTCCAACTGAAAAAGACGCCCTACTCGGCGACCGAACCAAAACACCGCGGCTGCTTTCCCTGAATGGCAACTGGGATTTCAGCTTCGCTAGCAAGCCCGCCGACGCTCCCAAGGACTTCTACAAAAGCCGCGTGAGTGGCTGGAAACCGCTGACTGTGCCCGCCAACTGGGAAATGAACGGCTACGACTTACCCATCTACAAAAGCGCCAAGTACCCCTTTCGGCCCGTGACGCCGCCCTTCGTGCCGCAAGACTACAACGGTGTGGGTTCCTACCAACGCACGTTCACGGTGCCGGCTGGCTGGCAAGAACAGAACGTGACGCTGCATTTCGGCGGCGTCAGCTCGGCATTTAAGGTGTGGGTGAACGGCAAGTTTCTGGGCTACGGCGAGGACAGCTGCCTGCCATCGGAATTCAACGTAACGCCTTATCTGCAAGCCGGCGAAAACATTGTCTCAGTGCAGGTAATGCGCTGGTCGGATGGGTCCTACCTCGAAGACCAGGACCACTGGCGACTCAGCGGCATCTACCGCGAAGTGCTGCTGCTGGCCGAGCCGAAGTTTCGCATTGCTGACTTCCACTGGCAGGCCAAGCTCGATAAGCAATACAAAGACGCAGTGCTGAGCATCCGGCCCCGGCTGGAAAACTTGACCGGCAACAACGATTTAAGCGGCTATCAGCTAAAAGCGCAGCTCTACGACAAATCAGGTGCGGCGGTACTGGCCAAACCTCTACAACGCACGGCCGAAAGCATCATCAACGAGCCGTATCCGCGCCTTGATAATGCCAAGTTTGGCTTGCTGGAAACCACCATCCGCAACCCCGCCAAGTGGAGCGACGAGGCACCCAACCTCTACACGCTGGTGCTCACGCTCACCGACAAAGCCGGTAACGTGCTGGAAGCCAAGAGTTGCAAAGTAGGCTTCCGCAGCATCGAGTTTTCCAAGGACAACGGCAAGCTGCTCATCAACGGCAAGCTAACCTACCTCTACGGCGTCAACCGCCACGACCACCACCCCACCAAGGGCATGGCCGTGACCAGGGACGACATCCGGCAAGACGTGCAGACGCTCAAGCAGTTCAATTTCAACTGCATCCGCACCAGCCACTACCCCAACGACCCCTACTTCTACGACCTCTGCGACGAATACGGCATCCTCGTTATTGACGAAGCCAACCTAGAAACCCACGGTCTGGGCTCCAAACTCAGCAACGACCCCGTCTGGACGACAGCCTACCAAGAGCGTAGCATGCGCATGGCCCTGCGCGACAAAAATCACCCCAGCATCATCTTCTGGAGCCTCGGCAACGAGTCGGGCCGCGGACCGAACCACGCCGCCATGGCCGCCTGGCTCCACGATTTCGACATCACCCGCCCCATCCACTACGAGCCGGCCATGGGCGACCCGCACGTGGAAGGCTACATCGACCCGTCCGACCCCAAGTACCCAAAAAACCACGCCTACCGCATTCAAACGCCCCGCGACCAAGCCTACGTGGACATGGTGAGCCGCATGTACCCTGGCTTGTTTACCGGCGAGTTGCTAGCCAACCAGCAAAACGGCGACAATCGGCCCATCTTCTTCTGCGAGTACGCCCACTCCATGGGCAATGCCACCGGCAATATGAAGGAATTCTGGGACGGCTGGCGCGCCACCAAAAGGGTGATTGGGGGCTGTATTTGGGAGTTCAAAGACCAGGGACTACTGAAAAAAGACTCTATTGGCACGCCTTTCTACGCCTACGGCGGCGACTTTCAAGAGAAGTACTACGACGACTTCACCATCAAAGGCATCGTGGCCTCCGACGGCAAACCCCACGCCGCCATCTACGAATGCAAGCGGGTGTACCAACCAGCAGAATGCACGCTGACCGACGTTGGCAAAGGCTTGCTGAAAATTGAAAACCGCCACGCCAGCAAGTCGCTCCGTGACTACACGGTGGCGCTGACGGTGCGGGAGGATGGCCGGGTAGTTTCAACCAAGATGCTGCCGCGCCTGCAACTAGCGGCGGGCCGCGACACGGTTCTTTCCCTCAAGCCCTTCTTGCCGAAAATAAAATCCGGCGCCGAGTACCTAGCCACTATTTCCTTTACGCTGCCGGAGCAAGCCACTTGGGCCCCCAAAGGCCATGAGGTAGCCAGCAACCAATTTGCGCTGACCGGGTTGGCGCAACCATCGGCCCCGGCCGCCAAGTATCCGGCAGTAGCCGTGCGCGAAGAGGCCAATACCTACACGCTGAGCGGCAAGGACTTTCAGGTGGCCTTCGACAAAACCAGCGGCGCGCTAACTTCTTACCGTCACCGGGGCACCGAGCAGTTGGCTACCCCGCTCCTGCCCCACTTCACGCGCCCCCTCACCGACAACGACCGCCGCGGCTGGAAAGCCGATAAGAAGCTGAAAGAATGGTTTACGGCCGCTCCCAAGCTGCAAAGTATGACGCTTGATAAGTCAGGCGCTGGCATAGCTAGCCTCACGAGCACCTACCGCCTCATCGAAGACAAAACCACGGTCAGGGTGACTTACACCGTCAACGGCGACGGTGTGCTGAAGGTGGATTACGCCCTGACGCCCGCCGCGGGCCTGCCGAACATCCCGAAGGTGGGCATGCAGGTTGGTATTCGACGCAGCTACGACCAAATCAGCTACTACGGCCGTGGCCCGTTGGAAAACTACATCGACCGGCGCTACGGGTTCGATGCGGGCATCTACAGCCAGCCGCTTAGCGAATTTGCCGATTCCTACGTGGTGCCCATGGAGTACGCCAACCGCACCGATGTCCGCTGGATGCAGCTCGCCGACAAGAAGAAAACCGGCCTACTAGTAGTGGCCGACAGCCTATTGAGTATGAGTGCCTGGCCGCATACTGAGCAGAACATTCAAGCGGCCCGCCACACCAACAAGCTTGAAGACGCGGGTTTCGTCACCCTGAACATCGACCTCGCGCAGATGGGTGTCGGCGGCAACACCAGCTGGGATGCACAAGCCGCGCCGATCGACAAGTACCAGTTGCCCGCCAAACCCTACACCTACAGCTTTTACCTGCTGCCGCTGGATGGCAAGAAAGCCGATGTCGGCGCATTGGCGCGGAAGGTGCGGTTCAACAGCAAAACACAGGTTCGCGAAGGAAAAACGTCTACCGTCGGTAGCACCGGCAAACTGTAGCATGAACCGTAGGCTCTCTCCTTCTTCCTTTACGTGCGGCCTGCTGTTCAGCCTTGCCTCCTGTGTGGCCAGCCAAGAGGCGCGGGCGCAGTCCAGCACAGCGCCTGTTGACTTGCAAGCGGCCTTTCAGAACCCGCCTGACGCTGCCAAGCCGTGGGTGTTCTGGTACTGGATGAACGCTGCCGTAACGCCTGAGGGTATTACGGCCGACCTGGAAGCTATGCGCGAAGCAGGCATCGGCGGGGCGTACCTCATGCCGATTAAGGGCGTCGAAAATCCGCCGGCTATTACGCCGCCAGCCGTGCAGCTCTCGCCGCAATGGTGGAAAATGGTGAAGCACGCCATGAGCGAAGCCGACCGCCTCAACCTGAAATTAGCCATGCACGTCAGCGACGGGTTTGCGCTGGCCGGCGGCCCCTGGATTACGCCTGAGCTGTCGATGCAGAAGGTGGTGTACACGCAAACCCATGTGCAGGGCGGCCGGCGTATCATCCAGGTGCTGTCGAAAGCCACCACCGTGCAGAACTACTACCGCGACATCTCGGTGTACGCCTACCCTACTCCTGTGGGCGCTACTGTTACTGCCGCCGCTAAACTTCAGGTTACTTGCAGCATAGCAGGCACCAAGCCAGAATTACTAGCCGTAGCTGGCAATAAAGAAGGCTTCAAAACCAGTGAGCCGGGCTGGATTCAATACGCCTACGCGCAGCCGTTTACCTGCCGCTCCATCCGCATTCGGTCGACGGGCTATAACTACCAGGCCAACCGCCTGCGGGTGGAAGCTAGCACCGATGGCCGCACCTTTCGGCCTGTCGTGCAACTGACGCCGCCCCGCAGCGGCTGGCAGGACAGCAGCGCCGTGACGCATGCCATTCCGGCCACTACGGCGCGATTTTTCCGGTTTGTGTACGACCCCGCCGGCTCGGAACCGGGCGCCGAAGACTTGGACGCAGCCAAGTGGAAACAGTCATTGAAGGTGACAGGAATTCGGCTGTCGGGCGAGGCGCGCATCCATCAGTACGAAGGCAAAAACGGCGAGGTGTGGCGAGTGAGTGAGCGCACGACTGCGCAGCAACTGCCCGATTCGCTGTGCGTGCCGCTCAATAAGGTCGTCAATCTGACCAGCAAGATGGAAGCCAACGGCCGCTTGACCTGGCAGGCCCCGCCCGGCAACTGGACGGTGCTGCGCGTCGGGCACGGCTCTACGGGTCAAATTAACACCACGGGCGGCGGGGCCCGCGGCTTGGAGTGCGACAAGTTCAACCCGGCGGCCGTGAAGCTGCAATTCGACAGTTGGTTTGGCGAGGCCATCCGCCAGGGCGGGCCAGAGCTGGCTGGTCGGGTGCTGAAAATGTTTCACGTGGACAGCTGGGAATGCGGCTCGCAGAATTGGTCAACCAACTTTGCCACCGAGTTCCAGCAGCGCCGCGGCTACGACTTGCTGCCCTACCTACCTGTATTGACTGGGGTGCCGCTGGAAAGCGCCGACGTATCGGAGCGGGTACTGTTTGATGTGCGCCATACCATTGCCGAGTTGGTGAACGACAAGTTTTATGTAACGCTGAAAGAGCAGGCGCACGCCAAGGGTTGCACGTTTTCGGCCGAGGCCATTGCGCCTACGATGGTCAGTGACGGCCTACTGCATTACCAGCACGCCGACGTGCCGATGGGCGAATTCTGGCTGCGCAGCCCCACCCACGACAAGCCCAACGACATGCTCGACGCTATTTCGGGCGCGCACATCTACGGCAAGAACATCGTGCAGGCCGAAGCCTTCACCGAGCTAAGATTAGCTTGGGACGAGCACCCCGGCATGCTCAAGGCCCTGCAAGACCGCAACTACGCGCTGGGCGTCAACCGGATGGTGTACCACGTATTCGTGCACAACCCATGGCTGAACCGCAAGCCCGGTATGACGCTGAGCGGCATCGGCCTGTTTTTCCAGCGCGACCAAACCTGGTGGAAACCCGGCCGCGCTTGGGTGGATTACGCCCGCCGCTGCCAGGCCCTGCTCCAACTCGGCCACCCCGTAACAGACGTAGCGGTATTCACGGGCGAGGAAACCCCGCGCCGCGCCATCCTCCCCGACCGGCTGGTTTCGACGCTGCCCGGCATTTTCGGGGCGGCCACGGTAGCCAGTGAAAAGCAGCGCCTCGCCAACGTCGGTCTACCTATGCGGGAATTGCCCGAGAAGGTATCGGCTTCTGCCAACATGGCCACAGCCGAAACCCTCGTGGACCCGCTGCACGGCTACGCTTACGACTCCTTTAACAAGGACGTGCTGCTGAACCGCGCCACGGTGCAGAACGGCAAAATCACGCTGCCGGGTGGAGCCAGCTACAGCTTGTTGGTGATACCGGGCGCGCACCCTCTGTCACCCGATAGCACCTCCATGACGCCGGAAGTGGCAAATCGTCTGCGCAACTTAGTGCAGGCCGGCGCCACCGTGCTCCTCGACCGGTTACCCACTCGCTCCCCGGAGTTGCGCAACTTTCCAGCCGCTGATAAAGAGTTGCAGCAGCTAACGGCACAACTGCCCCGCACCAATGGGCCAGTAGCTTCCAC
This sequence comes from uncultured Hymenobacter sp., assembly GCF_964242765.1. Classification (NCBI taxonomy): domain Bacteria; kingdom Pseudomonadati; phylum Bacteroidota; class Cytophagia; order Cytophagales; family Hymenobacteraceae; genus Hymenobacter; species uncultured Hymenobacter sp. The sequence goes on along the minus strand of NZ_CAXTBM010000001.1, from coordinate 264,070 downwards.
GTCGGCAACGCCGCTCTCATTCGGGCAAGGCCGAGTGTTGCAAGGCCCTTTCACCGCTGATTCCTTTGAAGCTTTAGGTTTAACGCGGGACGTTTCGGCGACCAATGCTACCGGCCAACGCGCCCGCGGCATTGCCTGGAACCACCGCACCGATCCGCAGTTCGACATCTACTTTATTTCCAACCAGCTCGACTCCGTTCAGACCATCGACCTATCGTTGCGCGTAACGGGACGGCGGCCGGAACTATGGGACCCGGTGACTGGCGAAACGCGCCTTGCGCAAGACTGGCAAATCGAGAACGGCCGAACCCGGCTGCCGGTGCGCCTGAACCGCAACGAATCAGTGTTCGTGGTGTTCCGCGAGCCGACCACGCAGCAAGCCGCCCGTACAGGCCGGAACTGGACGGACGTGAAGCTAGTGCAAACCATTACCGGACCGTGGCAGGTTTCCTTCGACGCCAAAGCCAGTGGGCCAACGCAGCCCCTGACTTTCAATGAACTAACTGACTGGAGCAAGCACCCCGACGCTGCAATCCGGCACTATTCGGGCACCGCCGAGTACACCAAGACTTTCCGCTGGAAGGTTAAGAAACATAATCAGCAGCGCGTATGGCTGGAGCTAGGCCAACTCGCCAACCTGGCCGAAGTGCAGGTAAACGGCACGCCATGCGGCATTTCCTGGACTGCCCCCTACCGCATCGACATCACCAATGCCTTGCGCAAAGGCGACAACCAGCTTCGCATCCTCGTGACCAACACCTGGGCCAACCGCCTCATCGGCGACCAAGCCCTACCCACCGACCAGCGCCAAACCTGGACGCCCGCGCCTTCCCCAACCAACAGCAAGCCACTTCTGCCGGCTGGCTTGCTCGGGCCGGTGAGCATTGGTGTTTCCACTGAATCAACGAAATAAACGCCCTCAATAAAGAACGTCATGCAGAGGCGGAGCCGAAGCCTCTCGCGTGCTGACGTTGCCAAAGTAACCGTCATGCTTCGACAAGCTCAGCATGACGGTTACTTTGGCAACGTTACATGGATACTACCAACAGGCAAAATGCCTATAAACGGATGCCAGATAAGCACAATGGCCTTTTTTAACTTCTGTTTCTGACCTTATTGCTATGAACCTTCCCACCCATAAATTCCTAGCGGCCCTGCTTCTTACTGCGACAGTAGCCCAACTGGCATCAGCCCAAGACAAAGGACTGGTCAATACGTCGGCTAGCGCCCATGCCAAGCTGAGCGGCGTGGATGTAGGCAGCGTAACCTGGCAGCAGGGCTTCTGGGCCGACCGGTTCAAGGTGTGCCGCGAATCAATGATTCCGACTATGTGGACGCTCTACCACGACCCGGTAAAGAACCATTCCTTCCGCAATTTTGAAATTGCGGCGGGGCTGGAGAAAGGCGAGCATAAGGGCCCGCCCTTCCACGATGGTGATTTTTATAAGCTGTTCGAGGCCGTAGCCGCCACCTACGCCACCACCCAAGACCCGGCGTTGGACCGCATGATGGACGAGGCCATTGCCGTTATTGCCAAGTGCCAGCGCCCCGACGGCTACCTCAACACGCAAGCCACTATTGCGGCGCTTAACACCGGCAAGGTAACCGAGTTTCAGGACCGGCTCAACTTCGAAAGCTATAACCTGGGCCACCTGATGACGGCTGCTTGCGTGCACTACCGCGCCACCGGCAAAACCACCATGCTAAACCTGGCGAAAAAGGCCACCGACTACCTGTACAACTTTTACCAGCGTTCTTCGCCGGAGCTGGCCCGCAACGCCATTTGCCCCTCTCACTACATGGGCGTGGTGGAAATGTACCGCACCACCCGCGACCCGCGCTACCTGGAGCTGGCCAAGAACCTGATCAACATCCGGGGCATGGTGGAAAACGGTACCGACGACAACCAGGACCGCCTTCCGTTTCGCCAAATGCAGAAAGCTGGCGGCCACGCCGTGCGCGCCAACTACCTGTTTGCGGGCGTGGCCGATGTGTACGCCGAAACCGGCGACAAAACGCTGCTTGCCACCCTAGACAAGATGTGGAACGACGTAACCAGCCACAAAATGTACGTTACGGGGGCCTGCGGAGCCCTCTACGACGGCGTTTCGCCCGACGGCACCGCCTATAAGCCTGACACGGTGCAGAAAATCCACCAAGCCTACGGCCGCGACTATCAGCTGCCCAACTACACGGCCCACGGCGAAACCTGCGCCAACATCGGCAACGTGCTTTGGAATTGGCGGATGCTGCAAGTAACCGCCGACGCCAAGTACGCCGACGTGCTGGAAACCGCCCTTTACAACAGCGTTTTGTCTGGTGTCAGTCTGGATGGCAAGAAGTTCCTGTACACTAACCCGCTGGCCTACTCCGACGAGCTGCCGTTTCATCAGCGCTGGTCCAAGGACCGGGTGGACTATATCAGCCTTTCCAACTGCTGCCCGCCCAACGTGGTGCGCACCATTGCCGAGGTCAGCAACTACCTCTACAGCGTATCGGATAAAGGACTATGGCTGAACCTGTATGGTGGCAACACCATCACAACCAAGCTCAAGGACGGCGCGGCGGTGCGCATGAGCCAGGTGACCGATTACCCCTGGGATGGCACCGTGAAGTTGACGTTGAACGAAGCCCCTGCCAAGCCGTTTTCGTTGTTTCTGCGCGTACCGGGCTGGTGCCAGGGCGCAAAGCTGCTGGTGAACGGCAAAACCCAAACCACTCGCCTCACGCCCGGCACCTACGCCGAAGTGAACCGCACCTGGAACATCGGCGACCAAGTGGAACTGCAACTGCCGATGCCCGCGCAACTAGTAGAAGCCAATCCGCTGGTGGAGGAAACCCGCAACCAGGTAGCTGTGCAGCGCGGCCCCATCGTGTACTGCGCGGAAACCAAGGATTTTCCAGCCGGCCAGAAACTCTCGGCCCTCACCATTCCCGCGGGCGCCCGCCTTTCGCCGAAGCAACTCCGCATCGAAGGCAGCAGCGTAATGACCCTAACTGGCAAAGGGGAACTGACACCCGACCCGCAGTGGGGCAGCCAGCTCTACCGTCCGCTCTCCAACCGCAAGCCCACCACCGTACCCCTCACGCTCATCCCCTACTACGCCTGGGGCAACCGTGGCCACACCGACATGCAAGTATGGATTCCGGTGAGCCGGTAGAGGCCCGTACGTGGGGCCTCCCCCCGGCCCCCTACGCCGCTTGATGCGCGGAATGAAAAGGAGGGGGGAGCCCGACGAACCTAAATTGATTGGAATTAAGATGCTACTATTTCACATAGATACTTACCCTGCCAAACTGCACCGCCGTGGCTCCTCCTCTCCTTTTCGGAAAGGGGGCCGGCCCCATAGGGGTCCCGTGAGGCCCCACGCTAGAGCGATGAGAACAGCTGCCCTTTTCCTCTTGCTTTTAGCGCCTTCCCTGCTCTGGGCCGAAGTTAAGCTGCCTTCCATCTTCACCGACAACATGGTGTTCCAGCAGCAGGCGGAGTGCGCGGTGTGGGGCTGGGCCAAGGCGGGCAGCACCGTGACGGTTGCGCCCTCGTGGGGCAAGCAGAAGTACACCGCCAAGACCGACGCGGCCGGCAAGTGGCGGCTGAAGGTAAAGACCCCGACGGCAGGCGGGCCTTATGAGCTGACTATCAGTGACGGTACGCCCTTAAAACTGAAGAATGTGCTGGTGGGAGAAGTATGGTTGTGTGGCGGGCAATCGAACATGGAAATGCCCATGAAAGGCTTTAAGGGCCAACCCGTACTAGGTTCCAACGAAGCTATTCTGCATTCGAAAAACCACCAGCTTCGCCTCTATACCGTGCCTCGTTCATCGGTGACGGAACCCCAGGAAAACAGCAAACCGTCTCCCTGGCGCCTGGCCGAACCGGAGGCCGTGGCCAATTTCAGCGCCACGGGCTACTATTTCGGTCAACTGCTACAGGAGCAACTGCACGTGCCGGTGGGCCTGATTCATTGCAGCTACAGCGGCTCCTACATTGAAGCGTGGATGGACGCCGAGAACCTGCGGCAGTTTGCCGGGGTGAAGATTCCGGCCAAGGGCGACATCATCAAGCAAGTCAGCCGCACGCCCACCACGCTGTTCAACGGCATGCTGCACCCGATTGAAGGCTACGGAATGAAGGGCGCCATCTGGTACCAGGGCGAATCCAACTACGACCGGCCCGACGAATACGCCAAGCTATTTACCGCCATGGTGAAGCAGTGGCGCACGCAGTGGGGTATCGGGGAGTTTCCATTCTACTACGCCCAGATTGCGCCGTTCGATTACACCCGCACTTCCACTAATAAGGGCGGCAAGTACAATTCGGCTTTCATCCGTGATACGCAGCGCAAATTGCAGGATCAGGTGCCCAATACCGCCATGGCCGTCCTGCTGGATATCGGTGAGGAAACGTCCATCCACCCCATGCGCAAAGAGCCCGGCGGCACGCGTTTGGCGCTGCTGGCTTTAACTAAAACTTACGGACTCAAAGGCTTCGGCGCCGTAAGCCCAACCTACGAGTTGATGACGGTGAAAGACAACTCGGTGGCTGTGCGCTTTAAAAACGCGCCGAATGGCATGACCAGCTTCGGGCAGGAGCTAACGGGCTTCGAGATGGCCGGCGCCGACCAGAAATTCTACCCCGCCAAAGCTACCATCAACGGCAGCAGCATCACCGTATCGTCCGACGCGGTGAAGGCGCCAGTGGCGGTGCGCTACGCTTTCCAGGACTTCACCCGCGCCACTTTGTTTGGTACCGAGGGTCTGCCTGTATCCTCTTTCCGCACCGATGACTGGGCCCAATGAGTAGGTTTTGCCGTGCGCCTCAACTGCTTCTGCTGGCATTTTTCCCCTTCGCTGCCAAAGGCCAGAAGCCCGCGGCAGCAGACCCTGAGCTAGCCGCTTGCAACATCACCTGGACCAGCCCGAGCCGCAACGCTGGCGAATCTATGCCTTGCGGTGGCGGCGACATGGGCCTGAACGTGTGGGTGGAACAAGGCGACGTGCTGTTCTACGTGGCTCGCAGTGGCACCTTCGACGAAAACAATACCCTCTTGAAGCTGGGCCGGGTACGCCTGCGGCTCTCGCCGAACCCGTTTCAAGGCGGAACATTCAAACAGCAACTTAACCTCCAAACCGGCGACGTAACGCTGAGCGGCACCGCTGGCAACAATTCGGCGCAGGTGCACATCTGGGTGGATGTGTTCCGGCCCGTGGTGCACGTCGAGGTCAGCAGCTCCGAGCAGCTGGCAGCCGAAGCCAGCTACGAAAGCTGGCGCTACCAGGACCACCCGACTAAGGGCAAGGAAAACAACCAAAATTCCTACAAGTGGGCACCGCAGGGCGAAGTGAAAACGCTGCAAGACAGCATCCGCTTCCGCCGTCAGGGCGTGGAATTCTTCCACCGCAACCGCGCCCAAACGGTATTCGACGTGACGGTGCAGCAGCAGGGACTGGCAGCGGTGAAGTCGCAGCTATTCAACCCGCTGCAAAACCTGATTTTTGGGGGCGCGCTGCAAGGCCGCAACTTCGCTCCGGCCGGCACCTACACCGGCAAGTACCTCGATACGCCCTACACTGGCTGGAAGCTAAAAAGCCGCGTGGCAGCCCGCTCCCACTCTATCGTAGTGGCGCTGCACACTGCCTATTCGCCAAGCGCGGATTTGTGGCGGCAGAGCTTGCAACAAACCCTTGCAGCTTCGCAACAGAACTCGAAAGAGAGCCGGCAACGCACGCTCGCCTGGTGGCGCGACTACTGGAACCGCAGCTTCGTGTATGTGCAGCCGGGGCAGCGGGCCGCCAACGCACCAGAGTGGCAAGCGGGGCGCAACTACCAGCTAATGCGCTATATGCTAGGCTGCAATGCTTTCGGCGCTTACCCCACCAAGTTCAACGGCGGCCTGTTCACCTACGACCCTTCACTGACCGACTCCACGCTGAAGTTCACGCCCGACTTCCGCAATTGGGGCGGCGGCACCCACACCGCCCAAAACCAGCGGCTGGTGTACTGGCCCCTACTCAAAAGCGGCGATGCGGCCCTACTCAAGCCGCAGTTCGATTTTTACCTCCGCCTCCTGCGCAACGCCGAGCTACGCAGCGAAACGTACTGGCACCACAAAGGCGCCTGCTTCACCGAGCAGCTCGAAAACTTCGGCCTCCCCAACCCCGCCGAGTACAACTGGAAACGCCCGCCCGGCTTCGACCCCGGCCTAGAGCACAACGCCTGGCTGGAATACGAGTGGGATACGGTGCTGGAGTTCTGCTTGATGATGCTCGAAACCGAGCGTTACGCCGGCCACGACGTGGCCACTTACCTGCCTTTCGTAGAAAGCTGCCTGACCTTCTTCGACGAGCACTACCAGTACTTGGCTCGCCAGCGCGGCGCCAAAGCCCTCGATGGTGAAGGTCACTTAGTGCTCTACCCTGGCTCCGGCGCCGAAACCTACAAGATGGCCTACAATTCCACCTCTACCATTGCCGCCTTGCGCACCGTGCTGACGTGCCTGCTGGAACTGCCGGCCACGTACGGCACTGCCGAGCAGCGCACGATGTGGACTGCCATGCTCAGTCGGGTTCCAGACATCAGCTTGCGAGAGGTGGAAGGGCACAAGCTAATTGCACCAGCCAAATCCTGGGAGCGAATCAACAACGTGGAAAGTCCGCAGCTCTACCCCGTGTTTCCGTGGGGAATCTACGGCCTCAGCAAGCCGGACCTAGCGGTGGCCGTCAATACTTACCGCTACGACTCCGACGTGCAGAAATTTCGCAGCCACATCGGCTGGAAGCAGCATAACATCTTCGCCGCCCGCCTCGGCCTGACCGAAGAAGCCGCCGAGCTAACCGTGAAGAAGCTGCAAGACTCTGGCCGCCGCTTCCCCGCCTTTTGGGGCCCCGGCTACGACTGGGCACCCGACCACAACTGGGGCGGTTCCGGCATGCTTGGCCTTCAAGAAATGCTGCTGCAAACCGACAGCCGCCGCATTTTCCTGCTTCCCGCCTGGCCCAGAACCTGGGACGTTCATTTCAAGCTCCACGCTCCCTACCAAACCACCGTAGAAGCTGTGGTTAAGGATGGCCAGGTTCAGATACTAAAGGTGACACCGGAGTCGCGCCGCAAGGACATAGTGGTGGATTGATAAGTCAGGAGATGTTGGGAAGGGTTATTGTCATGCTGAGCTTGCCGAAGCATCTCGCTCGTGTGGTAACCTCAATCACCGGTGCAACGATTCGAGCGAGATGCTTCGACAAGCGGACGCCAGATCAAGCATGACAGTTAGTGTGGCAACGTCAGCAGGCGAGATGCTTCGGCTTCGTTACACTGCGCTCAGCATGAGAGTTACTACTCAAACGCCAGTGTGCCACATACTTCGGCTCTCCTCAGCCTAATAGCTAGGTAGGCCTCAATGCCCGTTGAAAATCAGGTACAACCCTACCATCACTACCGCCAGTGCGCCCCACAGGATGCGGACGCGCTTCGTGGGCTTCACTAGCACCCCGTAATCCACGGCTTCACGGCTTTCTTGGCCGGCTTTATCGGTGAGGGAAAGCAGCACGGCCGCCAGGAAGAGGGCCGCAAAGATGTAGAACGACAGCATCATGTAGTGCGGCCAGAAGCTGTACTTATCGGGCGGCAGCACCCACAAATACACCACCCCAACGCCCAGGCTAAAGGCTGAGCCGAGCGACAGAACCATGTTCACCGTGCGCCGGGTGGTGCGCCGCCAAAACACCGACAGCAGGAACACCACCGAAAGCGGCGGCGCAATAAACCCAAGCACCGACTGAAACACATCGAACAGGTTCAGGCCCTTGATGCTGTCAATGGCCAGCGCCATCAGGATGGCAAATAGGCACCCGACCAGAATGGTGGCCCGCCCCACCGCAACCAGTTGCTGATTGGTAGCCTGCGGGTTGATGTTGCGGGCGTACACATCCATGGTAAACACAGTGCTCAGCGAGTTCAGCGACGAGCCAATCGTGCCGACCAGCACCGCAACCAGCACCACAATTACTAGGCCCTTCATGCCCGGCGGAAACAGGCTGGTTACCATGGTCATGTAGGCTTCGCTCGGGTCCTTAAGGTTGGGAAACAGGATGTAGCACAAAATGCCGGTGAGGATGAACAGCGGCAACGACAAAATTTTCAGCCAGCCAATGAACGCTACCCCCAACTGTCCCTGCTCTAAGCTTTTGGCCCCCAGCACTGACTGAACCATAGCCTGATCGGTGCAGAAAAACGCCACCGCCGACACCGGATACCCGAGCAGAATGGCGTACCAGGGATACTTCGGGTCGGAAGCCGGGTGCAGCAGATTCCAATAGTTGCCGGGCACGCTGTGAAACACTTTAGCTAGCCCGCCCACTTTCGCCACGCCAATAACCGTGAGCGTGAGCGACACTGCAATCAGCAAAATCATCTGAAACACATTCACCCGGGCAATGGCCTTCAAGCCACCCGCAAACGCAAACAGCCCCGCAAACAGCACCAACACAATCACCGACTGCCACATCGGAATCCCGAGAATCTGCCGGACTAGGAAGCCGCCCGCAAACAAGCCTAACGACAACCACGATATCAGAATCTTGATGAGGGCGTACCAGGCGAGAATGTTTTGGGTGGAGTCGCCGTACTGCCGGCCCATAAAGCCGGGCATGGTGCTGACGTTGGCGGCCAAGTAACGCGGGGCAAATACCGTTGCCAGCAGAAACAGAAACACGAAAGCGTACCACTCGAAATTCACCGCCACAATGCCCGTGCTGTACCCAATCGAGGCAAACGCCAGCAGCATGGAAGGCCCCACGTTGGTGCCCCACATATTGAAGCCAATGCTGGCCCACCCCAACGATTTGTTGGCCAAAAAAATGGAGCCGTCCGTCTTCTTGGAATCGGAAAAACTGGCTTTATACCCAATGATGAACAAGATAACCACATAAGCCACGACGATGGCGTAATCCCAGATTGTCAAGCGGCCAAGTAGATTGTTCCCCATAGGAGTAGCGGTTAGAGTGGGATTTAGAAGCTGTACTAATAGAAAAATACCGTCATGCAGAGCACAGCGAAGCATCTCGCGTGCTGACGTCAGGTAACATTACCCTCCTGTCCAGGTGTGCAAGTCGATAGGAGCCCAACTTGGATTAAGCGTTGCAATCAGTGCCTCTTTTTGGGCTCGATTCCAACCTTTGATTTCTTTCTCGCGGACAATAGCTTGCCGAGCATCAGGGGATGTTTCGAAGTACACCAGCAGATTGCACTGGTATCTACCAGTGAACTTACCCGCGTTTTCTAACCCTTGTGCATGCTCCTGCAATCGGCGCTGCACGTCATTGGTGACGCCGGTGTACAAGACGGTGCGAGTAGGATTGGTCAGCAGGTAGACGTAGTAGCTCATCAAAAACGCAATTACTTATGCTGGCGTCAGCACGCGAGATGCTTCGCTGTGCTCTGCATAACGGTCAAACGGGTATAATCTATTCTATAGCGTTACACCATGCTCGGCTAGCACGTCGCGAACTTTCACGGGTTGGCCGGTGGCCAGGGAGCGGTCCATGGCTTGCAGGAGAGCAATGGTGCCGATGCCTTCGCGGATATCGGGGTAGGCGGTGAAGTTCTGCTCGATGGAATCGGCGAAGTACTCCAGGTAGTTTTGGTATTCGCCGGCGTGGTGGCTTTTACCTTCGAAGCGGAAATAATGCTTCAGCTTATGCTCCCAGGTCACTATTCGTTCTTCGCCGGTGCGGTCGGTGATGGCGTAGCGCAAGTCCATGTAGTCGCCTTGGCTACAGCCCTCGGTGCCGCGCAGGATGCAGCTCATTTCCGAGTCGCGGGTGACGGGCTGGACGGGGCCAGTATAGGCGCCGCTGACCCGGGCCACGCGGCCGTCAGTGGCTTTAAAAATGAAGTGCATGGTGTCCTGGTGCTTCAGGCCGCCTTTCGCGCCGTTCGAGCTAAGCATGCCGTAACCCATGACTTCCTCGATGTTGGGCAGGTACCACCGAATAAAGTCTACGGGGTGGCTAAGGCCGCCGTACAGCCACTTGAAGGCATTTTCCAACGACCAGCCTTTCTCCAAAAACCAGCGGTGGTCGGCGTGGTAGTAGGCTTCAATGGTAATAAGCTCCCCTACCAAGCCCGCCTCGAAATCAGCCCGCTGGCGCTTCATGGGCTCGAAAAAGCGGGAGCTTTGGCCGATGAACACCTTCTTGCCCGATTGCTCGGCCAACGTCAGCAGCTCATTGGCCTTCGACAAATCGTCGATGAAGGGCTTGGTGCAAACCACGTGCTTGCCGTGCTTTAGCGCTAGCTTCACGTGCTCGGCGTGCAGGTGGTCGGGCGTGTAGATGGCAATGGCGTTGATTTCCGGGTCCTCGAGCATGTCCTGGTACTGCGTCGTGACCCGGCCTTCAAATTGAAACTCCGCGACCCGGTGCCGGCACAAGTCTTCGTTTCGGTCGCAGATGGTTTGCAGTGATATTTTCGGGCTGTTGAGCGCGGCCGACATGGTGCTTCGCCCCTCACCCAGGCCCAGGATTCCTAACTTCAGCATTCTAAATTTTAGTTGAGTATGGTAATGACCGTCATGCTTCATCTCGCGTGCGGACCTTAGATTACTATCGTCATGCTGAGCGCAGCCGAAGCATCTCGCGTGCTGAGGTTGCGCTAATACCACAACCTCAGCACGCGAGATACTTCGGCTTCGTTGCACTGCGTTCAGCATGACGGTTAGTCTGGCAACATCAGCACGCGAGATGAAGCATGACGGTCTTTGTTGTTATTTGACGGTGGTTTTTACCGGCACAGCTACGGGTTTGAGAAACACCCAAACCTCGCCGGGCTTGGTGCCGGGTATGCCTTCCTGATACTGCTTCATCAGCGCGTTCCAATCATTGACGCGCGGGTTGTTCTCGGTGGTTTTCGGATTCAGCTCGTCGAGGCTGGCGCCTTTCGGGATGCTAATGACCAGTATGAGCTGCCGCTCGTTTCGGAATACCAGCAACTGCTGAAAGCGAGCCTTGCAGAAACCAGCAGCCACTTCCGGCCACTGTTCGAACTGCGTGGCGTGGTAGCGCAAGTATTCCTGCTGCTTGGCTGGGTCGCGCACCAAGTTGGCGGTCAGAATAATGTTGTCCCACTGCTGGCTGACCGTTTTGTTGGTGCACCACTGCCGGTCGAATTTGTAGAACGGCGCGGCGTACTGCTTCACCGCCGCATTGCGGTAAGCGGCTGTTAATAGCTGCTGTAGCTTCTGGATGCTGGCCACCGGACCATATATAACCAAGTGGTTTTGCCACCGATACACGCTGGAAGCGGGCACCTGGTACTGCTCGCATAGCGCCAGCAGCTTATCGGTTGCAACCGGCGCCGCGCCCGAGCCGACCACTTCTAGGATAGCTGCTTTCCCACCTGTTTGCGCGCTGGCCGAAACGATAGAGAACAGCAACAAAAGCGTGGCCAGGAGGAAACGTTGTAGAGACGCATACTTGCGTCTCGGTGCTGAACGACAGGTGCTGCGCGAGCCCAACAACCTCAGCAACGCCGAGACGCAAGTATGCGTCTCTACAACGTTCTGATTATCAAGTTGTGGCTGTTCCATTACACCGCTTGATAAGTCACCACATACTCGCGGTTTTTTTCCAGCTGCAATTCATACTGCCCGTTGCCTTTCGCCTGGATTTTCGCGCCTTTGCAGCTCGGCTTGGTCTTGCTCTGAAAACGCAACGTGCCAGTGCCAACGGCGCCCTTTACTTTAAACTGCTTGAGTGTGGCGGCCAGCGTAATGTCGCCTTGCGGCGTGGGCACGGTGCCTTCCATCCATTGCAGGCCGCCGAGGTTGGGCACCACTTCATAGGTGGCATAGCCAGCCGAAAGGGGCTTCACGCCCAGGTAGTACTTGCCCAACAAGTAAATTGGGCTGGCACCCCAGGCGTGGCAGAGGCTCTTGCCGAAGGGCCGGCCGTACATGCTCAAGTGCTCGGTGCCCTTCTTGGCAGGGTCATATTCTTCCCAGAAAGACGTGGCGCCTTCGTTGAGCATGCCGCCCCAGTAGCTCTTCATTTCCTTGAGTACGTAGGGCTGCTCACCCAGCGCGCAGAGGGCTTCCAGCTCATAAAAACGCATGTAGGGCGTGGTAATTTTGGCCACCTGCGGGTTCAGCAGCACCGACTTCTTCACCTGTTGCTCCTGCTCGTTGTTGAGGTAGTCGAAGAAGATGGCGAACATGTTGGCGTAGCGCGTCACGTTGTCGGTGGGCTGGCCGTTCACGCGGCTGTGCACCAGCGCGCCTTTGCTCTGATTCCAGTAGGTGGCGAAGATTTTGGCTTTGAGGTCGGCGGCTAGTTGCTGGTATTTCTGCGCCCCGGCTTGGTCGTTTACCAGGTTAGCGCACAGGGCCATGCTTTCCAGGCTGCGGCACAAGAGCAGCTGCTCGAAGCTTACTTCGCCCTTTTTGCTCAGCCCATCGGCCCAGTCGATAAACACCCAGTCGCCGGCCAGGCCTTCCATCAGGCCGTCTTTGTTACGGCGCGATAGGCAGTAGTCCATCAGGCTTTGCATGCGCGGGTAGAGCTGCGTCACCACGGTTTTGTCGCCGGTATACTGGTAGGCGTCGTAGATGCCGATAAACCAGTAAAAGGTGTAGTCCATGATGGTGTTGACGTGGCTGGTCACGGGGTCTTTGCCACGCAGCGCGAAGGTGGTGCGGTTCACCGTCGGCGTGTCGAAGTACAGGTAGTAGTTCATCAGGTAGCTCTGGTAGGCGTCGCCCGACCATACCCACCGGTCCCGCTTGATGCCGTCGATGAAGAACTCCCGCGTGTTCAGGTGCATAGTGTAGGCCGCTACGTCCCAAATCTTGTTCAGCTGGTTGTCGGAACACCGAAACCGGCCCCGCTCCACCACGGGCGCGTACTCATACAGCATCGACACCGAATCCAGGGTCACGCCCGCCTCCGGTTGGATGTTCACGAACCGAAACGCCTTCGACAGCGAAGTCAGCTTCTCCCCTTTCTGCGGCTGGTTCACGTCCAGGCGCTCCAGCGTTTCGCAGTCCTCGGTGCTTAGCGCCTCTTCCTTGGATTCGCCGAAGTACAACGTGGTCTGCCCCTTGCCTTTCAGCCCGTGCAGCCGCACGTACCCGAAGGTTTCGCGGCCGAAATCCACCAGCATGCCGCCGCCCGCGGTGCGCGTGACGCTGGCCGCGCGCTGGGGCTCGGTCTTGAGCTTGAAGGTGGAAGGCAGCGCCTGCGCCTCATTGAAATTCCAGCTGCCGGCCGTCAGCCACGTTGTACCCGACTGGTCCGACACCTTGCCCGACGCGTCAATCCACTCCTTGTCCTCGTAGGTCACCAGCCAGCTCCCGTCCGTCCCGATGGTTTTGCCGCGCGCGAACACCGTCGGCACGTTGGCTTGGTTATACACTTTGATGTTGAGCCGGTGCTTTCCCGCCGGCACCGTCAGGCGCATAGGCGAGCCCGACAGCAGCTTGCCGTCAAGCTTCACGTTGTACTGGCCTTCAGCGCGCAACTCCACTTCCTCGGCCGCTTTCAGCTCGAAATCCTGGTGAAAATCGATGAGTGAATAGTGGCTATCCAGTCGCCAGAACGGCGGAAAGAACGTGCCCCGCTCAGTGCGGCGGTTCTGCATCTGGTTGCTCAGCCAGATTTCGTAGTCGCCAGGGTACCAAATCCAGGTAGCCTTGGCGGCTTGCTGGGCCTGAACGGTATTGGCGGTGAGCAGGAGCAGGAGCAGGAGCGCGGCAGTCAGCAGACGTGGGCGCCTCACCCCCCGGCCCCCTCTCCGAAAGAGAGGGGGAGCCACGGTGGCACGGTGTCGAGTCGTTCGGCTCCCCCTCTCCCTTTTGGAGAGGGGGCGGGGGGGTGAGGCGAACCGCGTGAACAATCTTCTTATCATATAATTGCTTGTCATTTCTTTGTTGCGGCACCGCGCAAATCCTGGTACTTTGGCTCTAGGCCGGCAGCTTGCTTGATGGCTTCGGACACCATCGGCCCGTTGTTTTTCCAGACGTTGCCGGGGCCATTGGCATTGGCGAGGAACTTCTCGGCCGGGCACCAATTATCCTGCACCGTAATGTTGGACGAACCCTCATCCAGGTAGAGGTAAAACCAGTGGTCGGGGTCGTGCACGTAGGGCGCACGGCCGATTTCTTCGACGCGGTTTTCGGTGATGGTGGTGCCGGGTTGGGCGGAGAGGGTGTAGATGCCGGCTACGTCGTAGGTGTGTCGGGCGTAGTGGTGAATGTAGTTGGCCGTCACGCGGTTGTCGCGCATGCAGTTGGCAGTTTTGGTCCAGCCCCACCCTACGCTGATGCCGGTGTAGGGCACCTGCGCTATTTCGTTGTGGCGAATGGTGGTATTGCGCACGAAGCCGGCGGCAATACCCACGCAGCCCCAATCCTCGTTGGCACAATCGGTGAGCAGGTTGTTTTCCAGCAGCTCGTTGGTGCAGATTTCGCGCTCGTCTTTGGGATTGTAGGGTAGGTGGGTTTCGGTACCTTCGTCGGAGAACTTACCGAGTTGGATGCCATTGCCAGACACGTCGCGGAAGGTGCAGCCCACTACTACATCGTCGTGGGTGCCGCTTTGGTAGTCGAGGGCGGCCGAGGCCATATGCAGAAACTGGCACCGCTCGAAGCGGGTGTGATGGGCACCCGAAAGCTCCACGCCCGCGGGCGGGCGGCCAATCCAAGCCTGGTTTTCGAGGCCGGCTTTATCGGGGGTGCCGGGTTTTTTCAATGAGTAACCATCCAGCAAATACATGCCCGCCTGCAACGGCACATGGCCTTGCTCGGAGGGCCGTAGCCAGGTGGTGTAGGCAAACGTGAGGCCCTTGAACTGCACATAAGCCACCGGCTGGTCGAGGCTGCCCGATACTTGCACCAGAGTTTCCAGCACCGGCGCTACCACGTGGGCGGTGCTCATGGTTTCGCCCGGCCGGGGCCAGTACAGCACCTCCCCGCGTTGCGCATCGTAGTGCCACTCACCAGGCTGGTCAAGTAGCTCGACGGCGTTGGTTAGGTAGAAGGCTGAGCTCCCGTTTTTGCCGTCGATGATGGGTCGGGGCCAGGGATGCTCGAACTGAACTTTGCTTTCGGGTTCATGAAACGTCACCCGGGCCTTAGCGCCCTGCACCGTCAGCGTCTTGATGCGCAGCACGTTCACGGCCCACATTTGGTGCAGCACCATTTCCAGCTGGCCGGGCTGCCGTAGCGCGCCCACTGCGGTGGTCGGAATCCAGGCTTCTTGCTTGTCCACGTCCCACGTGAGCAGGCGCGGCAGGTTGTCGTTGTTGGGGGTGCGGGCCCTGACGGCTTTGCGGCCATCCACCCACAGCTGCCGAAATGCCAAGGCCTGGCCACCTACCATCGGTACATCGGCTACCCACACCTGCCCTTGCGCGGCAGTTGGCAAACCGGGCCGCTTGCTGGCATCCTTGCGCCAGCCAGTTACGGGCACACCACCGCTTAACACAGGTTGCTCATTTGGAGCGGCTTCAATCAGCGTCGGGCTGGTGGCAGTGCCAGCATCTTCGGGCCGCAGAAACAACGGCTCGTGCAGTCGATATTCGCCCCCGCGCACCCAAATATGCACACCCGCTTGCACCGAAGGATCATTCAACCGGCGTAAATCCCGCGCTTGCCGCAAGGCAGCCGCCACCGTAGCCAGCGGCTGCACGGCCGTACCAGCAGCCCGGTCAGAGCCTTTTGGCGACACCCATATATCAGCCGCCTGAGCTTGGGCAGTCAACAGGCTAAACGTGAATAGCAAGCCACATGAAATCGATTGTCTCATTAACTTCATTTGAGGATTCTCAATTGAGTACTGCCTCTACTCTGGCCTGTCATCCTGAGGCGGTAGCCGAAGGACCTTCTACCCGTAGGATGAGTCGTTGGCACGTTTGCTGCTCGGCCGTGAGAAGATCCTTCGGCTACCGCCTCAGGATGACACGCGGAACATGACCAGAAATGGCCTTGACTACTCCACACGCTTGATGCACAGAGTTTGCAAGAGGAAGATTACAAGCTCTCTGACTCTAGTTTTTAGCTTCAGCGGCAGAAGGTTGCGGCGTTGATTTGTTGAAAGCGGCTTGCAAAGCATCGAAGCCTTTTAGGGCGGTGGAGGGTAGTAGCTCGCCGTTTTTGCCGAACACCTTTTGGGCTTCTTCTTTTTCGATGGCGACTTTGGACTCGTCGAGCTTGCCGGTTTTGTCTTCGGCGGCGGAGAGGTTTAGGGTCAGGTTTTTAGCTAGGAACTCGTACATGGCTTGGCGCTTCGAGGCGCCGTAGTCGTGGCCTTCTTTGGGGAGGTGTACGTTCTGGACTAGGCTGGTTTTGCCGTAGTAGCCGTAGATTTTTTGGAGGTACGGGTACGCCACTTCGGGCGTGTGGGCGGTCCAGTCGCCGCCGTCGGTGATGGCTAATTGGGGACGCGGGGCGGCCATGGCGGCTAATTCGGCATTGTTGGTGCCGTTGCCGCAGAGGTGCACGGGCATGCCGCTTTCGCACGGACAGCCGCCGTTGTGGTAGGTAGAGAGCATCACGACCGGCACGCTTACTTTGATACGGTCGTCGAGAGCGGTGAGCAGCATGGTTTGGCTGCCACCACCGGAGCCGCCGGTAATAGCCACGCGGGTTTTGTCGGCGTCTTTCAACGATAATAGATAATCCAGGCTACGCAGGCCGTTCAGGGCCTGTACCGTCATGGCGAGGCTGCGGCGGTGGTCTTCGCCTTTGAACTGAAGCAAGGATTCGCCCCACGCAAACAGGTCGTAGCTGTACACCATGGCGCCCATGCGGGCCAGGGTGGCGCAGCGGTACTGCGCTTCGGCCCGGTAGCGGCCGTCGCCGAAGTGCCCATCCGGACTAATAATAACGGGTACTTTGCCCTTGGCTTTGAGCGGCTTATACAACGAACCCGTTACGTACACGCCCGGCATGGTTTCCAGGGCCAGGTTTTCCACGGTGTAGCCGTCGTACTGGCGCTTGTTGGTGATGATGGGTTTGCTGGTGGGTTTGGGCGGCATCGGCGAGAGGCGCAGTGCCTCCCACATGCAGCTCCGCAGCTCGGCTTTGCGCTTTTCCCAAGTGGCGGCGTCGTGGTAGCGAGTGGCGAGGTAGGCGAGCTGCTCGGCACCTTCCTCGGGCGTTTTTAGGTGGTATTGGAAGGTTTTGAGCTTATAAGCTTTGTCGCCAGTTTTAGACACCTGGAGGTCAAACGGGGCCAGCACGTTTTTCAGCGTTTCCTCTACGTCGGGGCGGTAGCGCCACTCGGCGTAGGTCACCCACTTGTCCTTCACCATGGCCGCGTCAGGCCTGATTTTCACGCCGTAGCGCTGCTGAATCTGGTCGAGCACCGTTTGCAGCGGCAGACGGTACTGGTCGTCCGAGGTTTGAGCCGCGACGGATGCAGTCAGCAGTAAGCCAAAAAGCAGGTGAAGGATTCTGGACATGGTGCGTGGGTTGTGATAGTGTTCTATCGTGCGCCTCACTCCCTAGCCCCCTCTCCGAAAAGGAGAGGGAGAACTAGTTTTTAGTCTTAGTTTCTATTTAAAAGTCTAGGACTAGTCCCCCTCTCCTTTTCGGAGAGGGGCTAGGGGGTGAGGCGCACGATAGGCCTTAATCCTGAGTAATTTCGGCCGTGGCGGAGGGGGCTTGGCAGCCTTTCATAGCGGGCCACTGGCCGTTCTCGATCTTGATCAGTTTCAGCTTTTTCGGGTCGATGACGGCGTGCTTAATGCTCTTGCGGCGCCAGGTGTACACAAAATGCACGAGGCCATCTTTCGTCTGAATTACCGAAGGGTAGGAATACTGGCTAATGGGCGAGTCTTCGAGGATGGCGGCGGCGTACCAGGTTTTGCCGTCCTTGGACACAGCCACATTCAGCGGCGTGCGAGGACCTTTGGCGAGGGTACCGGGCGGCAATACGTGGTTGTAAACCAACAGCTGACGGCCGTCTGCCAGGGTCACGGCGTCGGTGCCGGAGTTATTATTGGGCAGATTGGTTTTGGCAAGTGGCGACCAGGTTTTACCGTTGTCGTTGGACCATGATTCCAGGATGGCCCGGTCGCGGCTGCGGCAGAGTACCTGCAAGCGACCTTTTTTGTGCACTAGTATGCTCGGCTGAATGGCGCCCTGCGTCTGGCCATTCTCGACGGGAGCCGTCATGGTCCAGGTTTTGCCGAAGTCGGGGGTGGCTTCGAAGTGTACGCGCCAGCCGCCGCTGCCTTCGGTGCTGGTGGGGCTCAGCAACGTGCCGTTCTTAAGCAGCACCGGCTTGTTTTTCACTGGCCCGATGTAGCCTTCCGGCAACGCCTCGGCCGCCGACCACGTCAGGCCGCCGTCTTTCGAGGTTTTCAGCCAGCCTTTCCAATCCGAGGGTTTTGGGCCGATTTTGTAGAACAGCAGCAGGTCGCCGCCGGGAGCTTGGTAGAGCACCGGGTTCCAGGTGGGGTAGCGCAGCGTCTCGTTCACAACGCCGTTGGCAACTTCCACGGGCGTGGTCCAGCGACCGTTTTCCTGCCTGCTCACCCAAATCCCGACGTCGGGATTGCGCTCCTTGGTGCCGCCAAACCAAGCCGCCACGAGGCCCTTGGGCGTTTCGGCAATGGTGGCGGCGTGGCTTTCCGGAAACGGCGCTTTCTCGAAGATGAACTCATCGGTCAGAATGCCTTGCTTCCACGGCTTGGTTTGCGCCGCTAGGTTGCCCGCCAGCAAACCCCCAATTACAACCAGAAGTATCTTTTTCATGCAGTGGTCTTATTGCAGCCCGAACTATTGGTTTAGCTCCAGGCTAGCCAAAATAAATGGGCCAGTGCCTTTCGGATCGTTTACCCGAATGGGCTCTTTGATGTAGTATTCATAGGACCCGTCGCGGTCGGCGCTGAGGCCTGCTACTTCGCACACTTGCAGTAGGTTCAGCTCGCCGTCGGGCTTGGTTTCTACGAACCGGTCGAGGATGCCAGAATAGCCTTTTTCGGCGGCGCGCAGGTAGGTTTTGTCGAGGTAGTGGCGGTTGGCGCCTTTGGCTAGGGCGTACACGAACATGCACGAAGCCGAAGCCTCTAGGTAGTTGCCGGCCCGCTCGGGTTGGTCCATCACCTGGTACCAGAGGCCGGATTTCGGGTCTTGGTATTTGTGCACGGCCACGGCCACCCGGTCCAGGATGGCGAGCAGGTTTTTGCGCTGCGGATGGGTTGAGGGGAAGTAATCCAGCACATCTACCAACGCCATGGCGTACCAGCCCATGGCCCGACCCCACACGTTGCTAGATACGCCGGTTTGCTTGTTAGCCCACGGCTGCATGCGGCTTTCGTCCCAGCCATGGTAGAGCAGGCCGGTTTTGGGGTCGCGCAGCTGCTTTTCCATCAGGATCAGCTGCCGGGCCACCTCGTCGAAAGCGGCTTCGTCGTGGAAGGTGCTGGCGTATTGGGTCAGGAACGGACTGGCCATGTAGGCGCCATCCAGCCACATCTGCCAGGGGTACTTCAGCTTGTGCCAATAGCCGCCCTCGGTGGTTTTGGGCTGCCACTTCAACTGGTAGCGCAGCTGGTCGAGGGCCTTGCGGTATTTCTCGTCTTTGGTAAGAGTGTAGAGGTTGAAGAGGACTTTGCCGGAGTTGAGGTTGTCGAGGCTGAGGTCTTCAGGTTTGTAGGTTTTGATGGCGCCCTGCTCGTCCACCATCTTGTCGCCGTAGCGCTGGATGTAGGCCAAGTACTTCGGGTCCTTGGTTTTGCGCCACACTTCTTCTAGCGCATGAATGATCAGGCCTTGGGTGTAGCCCCAGGTGTCTTTCTGCGCAGCGTCGGCCATCCAAGGGCTGCGGTTGAGCACCGACACCATCATCCGCTCCGACCATTTTTTGGGGGCCCGCGGGTCAGCGGGGTCAGCTAGCTCAATTAAGTCGTGGTCGAACAGCGGCCCACCGAAGCTCGGCGACGCAATCAGCGCACTAGCTATGCCATATACTGCTATCCAACGCCCGGCGAAATTATCGTTCATATTCTTTAAATCAATCACTTAGTATTGACCACAAAAGCGTAGTCCCCGGACCCAACCTCGAACACGGCCCGGTCGCCTTCCATGCGCACGAACTTCACACCCGCCACGCCAGACACTTTTTTGCCGCCTTCCTGCACGTCTTTCGCGTCTTTGGTCGGGATGTAAACCAGCGCCTTGGTATTGCCAGGCACGGTGATGTTCCAGGTGAAGCGCTTGGCATCTTTCTTCCAGCTGCTCTTAATGAGGCCGCGCACCGAGCGGTACGAGGCGTGCACCGACGTGAGGCCGGCCGTGGGCGTGGGCTTCATTTCCAATTGCTGGAAGCCGGGCGCCTCGGGGGCCGACTTGATGCCGGCCAGGTTTTCGTAGTACCACACCAGCAGGTCGCCGAGCAGCATCACGTGGTTTTGGGAGTTCATGGCGGGGTCGGCGGTGTTGCCGTTCCATAGCTCCCAGATGGTGGTGGCGCCATTGGCGGCCATGTAGCCCCAGCTCGGATAGTCGCGGTTGGTGGCAAGGCGCAGGGCAATATCGGGGCGGCCGTGCTCGGTGAGGCTGCGCATCAGCCACTGCGTCCCGATTACGCCGGTGCTGATGTGGCCCTTGTTTTCTACCAGAATCTTGTCGGCAATGTTCTGGAATACTTTGCCCTGATCTTCCTCAGGCACCATGCCGTAGGCCAGCGGCAACAGGTTGGCCGTGACGGTGCCATTGCTGTACTGGCAGGTTTCCTTGTTCAGAAATTTCTGGTTGAAGGCAGTTTTCAGGTCGGCGGCCAGCTTGGCAAACTCCTGCGCGTCCTGCGGCTTGTCGAGCACCTTCGCAAAGCCCTGCATCAAACCCAACATGTGGTAGTAGGTGCTGCTGGCAATGAGCACGCCGTCGGTGTTACGGGCGGGGTCCTTGGAGTGAATCAACTCTTTCGACTCGGGCGGCACGCACCAGTCGCCGTATTTGTCTTTGGTGATGAGGCCGTTTTCCGAGTAGTTCTGGCGCATGTAGGTCAGCCAGCGCTTCATGGAGTCGTAGTGGCGGGTGAGCGGGGCGGCGTCGCCGTACTGCCGGTAGAGCATATCGGCAATGGTGAGGTAGGTGCCGGGCCAGGTCACGTTGTCGCCGTAGTAGCGCCAGAACGCGGGGGCCACGTCGGGGATGCTGCCATCGGCTTTCTGGGCCTGCTCGATGTCGGTGAGCCACTTGGCGTAGAGGCGCGAGTTGTCGAACACGAAACTCTCGCCGTAGGCCCCGGTGGTTCGGTCGCCGAGCCAGGGCTGCCGCTCGTTGCGCTGCGGGCAGTCGATGGGCATGCCTTTGTAGTTGCCGCGGATGCCCCAGTAGGCGTTCTTATACACCTGGTTGATGGTGGCATCGGAGGTGGTGAACTCGCCGGTGGTGGCAATGTCGTCGTACACGATGCGGCCGTCGAAATCAGCTACGGTGGGCGCGGCGCCGGGCCAGTTGCTGATTTCGGCGTAGCGGAAGCCGTGGAAAACGAAGGTTGGCTCCCAGGTTTCGCGCCCGCCACCTTTGAGCGTGTACACGTCGGTTACGCGGGCGTCGCGCAGGTTGGCCACATACAGCTCGCCGCTTTTCTGCAAGGTCTCGGCGAAGCGCAACGTCACCTTCTGGCCTTTCGGGCCGCTGGCGCGCAGCCGGAGCCAGCCCACCATATTCTGGCCCATATCCAGGATATACTTGCCGCCGGCCAGGGGCTTGATGGACACCGGCTTGATGGTTTCCATCACCTTCATGTTCTCGTTCATCTGCGCCTCAAACGCGCCGCCGGGCTCCTGCACCAGCTCGGCCTTCAGCCACTTCTTGGCGTCGAAACCGGCGGTGCTCCACCCGGGCATTTCCTTGGTGGCGTCGTATTCTTCGCCGTCGTACTCGTTGTTGGTGCGGATGGGGCCGTCGGCGGTGCCCTGCCAGGTATCGTCGGTTTTGATGACGTCGCGGGTGCCGTCGGCGTAGGTCACTTCCAGCTGCATGAGCAGCTTGGGGTAGCCGAAGGTCTTGATTTTGTAGGGCTTGTAGTTCTGGCGCATGGCGTAGAACCGGCCGTTGCCGAGCACGGTGCCCAGCGCGTTGGGGCCCTGCTTGAGCAGCGGCGTCACGTCGTAGGTGTTGTACTTCACGCCCTTGGTGTAGTCGGTGGGGCCGGGCGCCAGCACTTGGTCCCCTACCCGCTGCCCGTTCACGTACAGCTCGTACAGCCCGAGCCCGATGATATAGGCCGTGGCTTGCTTGATGGGTTTTTCGGTTTTGAATTCCTTGCGGAAGTAGCGCGCCGACAGCCGGGCGTGGCTTTCCTCTTTGTCCCAGGCAAACGCCCGGTCGAAGCCAATCCAGCGGCCTTTCCAGTCGAGGTAGTTCAGCAAACCGACGCTCCACCAAGCCGGCGTGCTCCAGGCGGTTTCGCCCTGGTTGGTCCAGGTTTTCACTTTCCAATAGCACTGCGCCCGGCTCCGCAGCGGCGCGCCCGCATACGCCACGTGCACCGACTGCCCCGAATTCACCTTGCCCGAGTTCCACAAGTCGCCTTCGTCGGCGGCCAGCTTCTCCGGCGACGAGGCCACCAGCACCTGGTAGGCGGTTTGTTCCAGGTTGCGCTCTGGGCTGCTGACCTCCCAACTCAGGCGCGGCGCGGTTACGTCGATGCCTTCGGGGTTGGTGAGCAACTCACAGCGCAGGCGTTGGAGCTGCACGGCGGCGGGCTTATTCGCCCGGAAAGCCGTGAGCAGTAAGATCGTACAAAGAAAGACAAGCAGGCGTTTCGCATTCATAGGGAATGACCCTACCCCCGGTTTCCTCTCTTTTCGGAAAGGGAAAGCCTGACGATTGGCAGGCGCAGTCCGCGGGTTTGTGCAGGGCACTTTTCAAGTACCATAGTTCGCCAAATTTCCCGCTCGTTCATTCTACGATCTTAGCATAATGCTTTAGGATTTGGGCATGGTGGGGTGATTTAAAACTTCTGGTCTATCGACGTGGTTCGGCCGTTGTCCAGTCCTGTAAGTCTATATTGGCTAAGCGGCTTAAATGCTTGTGGTTATTGGATACCATAACCATGTTATTGACGATGGCCGTGGCCCCGATCAGAATGTCAAAGTCATCCACCATCAGGCCCTGCCGGCGCAGCCTAGCTTTTTCAGAAGCATACACATCCAAGGCGTCATAAACCGGAATAACAGCAAACTTGGGAATGAAGGCTTCCACAATGGGCCTCATTACCTCAGGCGTCTTGCTATTCTCGACTCCGTATTTCAGCTCTGCTACTGTCATCTCGGAAATAAAGCAATTCTGCTGCCCAACTTCTTCAATCTTACGATTAAGCTGATATAAGCCCTTTATGAAATAGATGCAGATGTTAGTATCCAGCAGATAATTTTTCAAAGCGACTCAATGTCTCGGTTAGAAACTCTGGAATTTCTGATAGCGGCTATAATTTCTTCCGCGGTTTCTTCGCTATGATATGCCCCGAAGAGAGCTGCCAAACTCGGAACCGGTTGCGGCTGCGCCTCTTTTAACGACTGGGATAGTCGAGAAATTAAGTCCAACTTACTGTCGGCGCTTAAGTTGCTCAAAACGCCGAAATAGTAATCGGCTTGACTCGAGTGTGAGGTAATCGGTTGCATTTTAGATTCATCAAAAATGAGAAGCGAGTAATATACCGAATGAATTTGCTGCCCGCTACTTAAGCGCCGACAGTTACCAAGCTGATTCTCTCCTACCGCTGGATTGCCTTCATAACTTGATTACTAGCCTCACCACTCTCTTGTTGCTATCAATTCTTCTCTATCAGCATCGAAGCCATACGCTTTGGCCACGAAGTAGAAATTCTCGGCAATACATTCCCTAGCACCCGTTTCTATCTCGCTATCAGCTTCTTCAAAAACCTCCTGCAAATCATTGAACTTGTCTGTGGCAGCGTGAGTCAATTCATACAATTCATCTAATGACTTAGGCTGTCCTTGCTCGACTTTAAAGCACAAGCCTACCAAAATAGCTTTACCCTTGTCTACAAGCTTATTTGGGAAGTACGAGTCTTTGTACATCTCTTTCAGGAAAGAATAACTTTTAATCGATTCGTTTTTAAGATCTTCCTGCTTCCTGGCCATCTTGATATTTCTAAAGTTTATAACCGAGTTCAAATAACGAGTTTCTACCTTCAGCACACAAACAGCGGGTAGCAAACCTCGTTGGCTCACTACCCGCTGCTGCATTCGAGCTATACATTCCTTACCGCTTGCCTACTGCCGCCGGGGTGGCCTGCTGGCCGGTAAAATCGAAGTAGAGGGTGATTTCCTTGGCGTAGGATGGGTCTTTGCTGTAGTCGTAGTACATATTGGTTTTGCCCATCGGGCCCATGTTTTCAGCTTTCTGCGACTTGGTGCCGATGGGCGTGATGCCGTGCATAAAGGAGATGCTGCCGCTCGGAAAAGCCGGGGCCGTGTTGTAGGGCGTGGCCGAGAAGCGCGGCGTGAACAGGCGCAAGTACACGTCTTCCTGGTCGCAGACGATGGTGAAGGGCTGACCGGTGGTTTGAAAGGTGAGCCAGTAGAAATTGGAGTAGTAGCCCTTGAACTCAGGGTACTCGGGGCCGCGGGTGCCTTCCGTTTCGCCGGTTGAGGTGTTGTTGTAGGCTTTGTTCCACACGCCGAGGGTGGTGCCTTTCATGCGGTCCTTCCACACGCGGTAGGGCCCGTCGCCGCGCCATTGGGCACCGCGCACCTCTTTTTCGGGGTAGGTGAAGCTCAGGCCGGCCAGGGCAAAATCATAGTCTTTAGGGAAGTACTTGGCACTCATGCGCACCCAACCCGAGGGGTACACCGTCCACTGCAACGACTGGTAGCGGCTGATTTTGTTGAACTTGGCTTCGATGACCACGTTCTGGCCGTCCTGCCGTTGGCTGAGGCCCTCGAAAGCCGTTTCGCCCTCGGCCAGTACCGGGCCGTTGGTGAGCGGGATGATGCCCTTGGCGTTGCGCACCTGCCGCAGCAAGCCGGATTTGCGGCTGAACGTCAGCTCCACGCCGTTGGCGGCTACAGTATACGAAGAGTCGGTTTCGGTGAGCTTGGCTGCGCTGGGGCCTTCGGTGCGGATGAGTTGCTGCGCCACCGCGGCGGGGCGGGCAATGGGCCAGCTCCAGGTGTAGATTTCGCGGCCGGCCGGGTCTTGGGCCGTGATGTAGAGTACGTCGTGCTGCTGCCAGTCGGTGGGCAAGGCGAGTTGCAGAGTACCGTAGGTGCCGTTCGGCGTCACTGACGGTGCCGCCACGGTACCGGTTTTGGTAACGGGCACGGCCTTGCTACCGGGGCCGGGTAGTTGGGTGAGCTTCCAGGTGAACTTGCACTGGTTGAGGTTGGTGAAGTGGAAACGGTTTTGCACCCGGAATGAGCCGTCGAAAGTGGGCGTGATTTCGCGGCGCTCGAAGAACACCGGCGACCATACTTCCTTGATGGTATAGTAGCTCCCCTCCTTCTCGCGGTACGGGCCGAGGATGCCGTCGGCGCCGTGGTTGCCGTCGGTGTCGAGGATGCCGCCCTTGTCGGCGCGAACTACGCCGGCGTCGGAGAAGTCCCACAGAAAACCACCAGCCGAAAGGGGGTGCGCCCACATCTGCTCCCAATAGTCTTGCAGGCCGGCGCCGTGGCCGCCGTCGTAGAGGCCGTGCAGGAACTCAGTGGGGAACACCACGTTGTGGCCGTTGAGGTGGGTCCCGTTGCCGTAATCGTAGTTGATGTAGTGCTGCGTATCGGTGCCGCGGAACACCTGCCAAGCATGAATAATGGGGCGCTTTTGCAGGTCCATCCGGTCGAGGACGGGGTCCAGGTCGAAGTTGTGGCCGCCTTCGTTGCCGTTCACCCACACCACAATGCTGGGGTGAGTTTCGTCTTTCACTACCATTTCCTCGGTGAGCTTGGTGCCGGTGAGCGTGTCGTAGTTGCCGTGCCAGCCGGCTACTTCATCGAGCACGAAAAGGCCCAACGAGTCGCAGGCGGCCAGGAAATGGTCGTCGGGCGGGTAGTGCGACATGCGCACGGCGTTCATGTTCATGTCCTTCATCAGGTTCACGTCCGTGATGCTGAGCGCCTTGCTGGTGGTGCGGCCCGAGGTGGGCCAGAACGAGTGCCGGCACACACCTTTGAACTTGATTTTGGTGCCGTTCACGTAGAAGCCTTCCCGCTCGCGCAGCTCCACCGTGCGGAAGCCCACGCGCTTGTCGAGGGTGTGCATAGGTTGACCGGCCTTGCGAAGTGTGAAGGCTACGCGGTACAAGTTGGGAGCTTCTGGCGTCCAGAGTTTCGGCGAGGTTAAGGTGGTTTGCAGGCGCGTGGCCGCGCCCCCGGCTACGGTGGCTTTGAACTCACCGCCGGCTTTCTGCCCATCGAGCGTGTAGAGTTGGCCTATTACTTCATCAGCGGATGTTCCGTTCACGTACACGTCGGCCTTGAACGAGCCGTCGGCCTTGGCGTCCACGGCCACGCGGTTGATATGCGTGGCGGGCAGCGCCTCCAAGAACACCGGCCGGAAGATGCCGCCGAACAGCCAGAAGTCGCCGCGCCGCTCGGCATCGTTTACCGATTCGTTGGCGGAATGCTTGGACACGTTGGCTTCGAGCAAGTTGGTTTTGCCGTATTGCAGCAGTTTGGTGATGTCGTACTTGAAACGGTAGTACGAGCCCTGGTGCACCGCCCCCGCCGACTGGCCGTTGATTTTCACCTCGGTATCGGTCATGGAGCCATCGAACACGATGTTCACCGTCTTGCCCTTCCAGCTGGCGGGCACTTTGAACTGGTACTTGTAGAGGCCCTTTTCCTTGCCGCGCGCAGTGTCCTTATCGTGGCCGTAGTTGTACTTGCCAAAGCCCTGCAACTCCCAATTCGAGGGCACCGGAATAGTGGTCCACTTGCCGGAATTGCGCCCGGCGGTGCAGTAGAATTTCCACTTCTTCGTGTGGTCTTTGTCGGTACCAGACAGGAACATCGTTTCGGTGCCCTGTGCATGCAACTGAGTGAAAGGCAGCAGCAAGAGCAGCAGCGCAACGAACTTAGACGCAGTAGAAGTGATGGACATTGGGATGGAATTGGGTAAGCGAAGATCAAATCACGAACTCGTTCGTCATGCAGAAGCACAGCCGAAGCATTTCGCATGCTGATGCTAAAGAAGGTATTGTCATGCTGAGCGAAGTGAAGCATCATGCGTGCCGCCATTGCACAGATGACATTGCAACACTATTGTCATGCTGAGCTTGCCGAAGCATCTTGCTCGAACCGTTGCAGTAACAAGGGTTTACCACACTGGCGAGATGCTTCGACTGCGCCTTCGGCTCCGCTCAGCACGACAGTTACTTTGGCATAGTCAGCAGGCAGCATGCTGTGGCTGTGCTCAGCATGACGTACACATTGATAAACGCCAGCAAACCAGTTGCTTCGACAGGCGTCTATTTGATAGAGCAGGACGTTCTGTTTGCGTTGTCGTCTTGTCTAGTTAGACCCTAGGCCTTTCGCGGCGGAGCCGGTTGCGGCATCTGGTATGCTTGTTTTCAGCGACTTGAGGTAGAAAGTGGCCAACGGGTCCGATTCGCCGGCTTGGGGTAGATCATAGGTTTGGTCGGCGGGGGTGTCGGGCGTGGGGAAGTGGCGGGCTTCGCCGGTGCGGAACATGATCCGCTCGAAGGAAGCTACCGGCGCGAAGAAGATGTAGGTACCGGAGGGCTTGCCGTTGATAGACACCGTGAAGGACCGGGCATCGGCGTCGAGGGAGACGCGCACGTCGTACTGCTGGCCGGCTTGGTACTTGGTGATGTTCTTGAAGCGGGCCCCGGCTTTGTGGCGGAAGTTGCCCTCGGCATCGAAGGTGAGTTGCACAGCCGGCGTGCCTTTGCCGTCTTGAAACTCGATTTGCAGCAGGCCCTTATCGTTCTGGGCGGGCACCACCGAAAACTCGGCCACCACTTTCTTGGCTTCCGGAATGACACGCTCGGCTTTAGCGTAATCGAACTTGTCGGAATCTTTGAACACCAAGCCTTTCGTACCATCCGGCAGCTTACCGATTTCCACTGGCGCTTGCACCAAGCTGTAGGTGTTCCAGTTCACGAGTTCCTGCCCGGCGGGCAGCTGCGCAAATACCTCGTTGGCCTGCGTTTCGGTTTTGGCGCGCACGGGCACGGGCACAGAGGCAATCCAGATATCTTCTTTGTTGACGCTGTAGGTCAGCCACATTTTCTTGTCGGGGGGCGTGCCATTGCCTTCCAGGATGCCGCGCACGTACTGCGGGCCGTACGACTTGTAGTTGCCGCCGTAGCGCATGGGCGTGATTTCGCCGTGCACCAGCCACAAATCTGAGTAGTCCAGCCCGTTTTCACTGGTGGAAATGCCGAGCGGCCAGCGGAATTCCGAGGGATTGTACACCGTGGCGTAGCGCCCATCGGAGGTGCGCTGGCCCCAAATCTTGGCGTTGCTGTTCACGAATTTCGGCGCTCGGATGACCGGGTTGGGCCAGGTCTTGCCGCTGTCGGGGCTGATGGTGGTGAGGGCATGCTTCCAGAGGCCCACCACGCGGTTGTCGGGGAGGTGGTAGTAGCTGAAGGCTTTGTATTCTTTTTTGAGCGGAATCAACGGGTCGTCCCGGTCCTGCTCTTCCACCATCTGCTGCATCATCAGCGGCGAGGCCAGAATTTCCTCGCAGGCCGCTACAAAGCTCTTGTCTTTGCTGCTGGTGTAGAACGGGTACGTGGACTTCGACTTGTCCCAGGTCTTGTTGTTTCGCAGAAAGTAAATTGGGCCGAATTTGCCGTTGGGCAGCACCTCGCGCACCACCCGCCCGATGCCTTGGCCGTCGTTCGGGTCGTCTTTGGCATCGAGGGCAATACCGTAGTAGCCGAGCGTCAGGAGCCGGTTTTTCTTGGACACGTAGAAGCCCACCCGCTGGTGCATCACGGCCACCAAGTCCTTGGCGACCTTGCCCGGCTGGTCGGGTTTGGTAACGCCGTCCGGGATTTTGTAGGGCGGAAAAATCACCGTGGGGTTGGTCCAGGTTTCGCCGTCCTTGGAGGTGAGCAGCAGCGTGCGGCCCGGCGGAATATGCTCGCCCACCGGGTTGCTGAGGTATTGCAGGTAGAACTGCCCGTTCCAGTACGCCAGCATGGGGGCGTGGTTGTAGGTCCACCCCTCCCCGTTGGCGGCGCTTGGCTGCTCGCGGTTGGCGCGCAGCACCTGCCGGGTGTGCGTCCCGATGGCCGGCCGCAGCTGGCCGTGGTGGTAGTCCACGTTGCTGAGCGTGGTGCCGGTGTAGCGGATGGTTTCCTGTCCGCGGGCAGCAATACTGCCCAGCACAGTTAACGCTGTAGCCGCGAGAGGTGCTATGTGCTTACTCATGAGTTCCGCTCGTTGACGTTGCGGCGGCCGCCCCGGCGGGGGCGCTCTGCAACAAGGTTTTGAAAGTCTTGCGCGGCACCGAGAAGATGGTGCCGTGCTTGTGCCCTTCCGGCACGCTGGTCTGCGCCGACACGTCGGTGAACGACTTGAAATCAGAGGTCTTCATCACGCCGTAGCGCTTTTCCTTATAGGCGTCATAGTAGATCAGCCACTCGTCGTGCGGGAGTTGCACCACACTCGGGCCTTCGGTGAAGTTGCCGGTGAATGGCTCCGATACGTTCAGAAACGGCCCGAGCGCGCTCGGTCCGAAGGCGACTTTGATGTTGCGGTTGGGTCGGGTGTTGTCTTTCACTACTAGTACGTAGTCCTTGGCGGCGCGCTGCACTACCACGGCGTCAATCGAGCTGAAACCGGGGTCGATAAACAGCTTGGCCGGCGTAAACGACTGAAAGTCCTTGGTGGTAGTGTAGTAGAGCCGGTGGTTGTTGTCTTCTTCTTCGATGCCTTTTGGGAAACGGAACGGGATGGTGGAAGCCCACACAATGAGGTACTGCTTGGTGGGCGCATCGTAGAAAATTTCGGGCGCCCACACATTCACCGTGGTCGGCTCGTGCCCCATTACGTCGATGAAACGTTGCGTGGACCAGTGCACCAAATCCTTGGAACTGGCGTAGCCGAAGCCCTTGTCGCCCTTCCAGCCGCAGGTCCACACGAGGTGGTAGGTGCCGTCGGGCCCGCGGGCAATGGATGGGTCGCGCATCAGCTTGCTCGGCCCCACCTGCGGCGTCAGAAAAGACTTGCCCATGTCCGTCCACTTGTAGCCGTCGTGGCTATACAGCAGCCGCAGCCCGTCAGTAGCCGGCTCCCGAAACGACGTGAACATATACACGTCCTTCGAGCACGAGGCGAGCAGCGCGGCACCAAGCAGTAGCGGTAAAAAGCGTAAGGGTTTAGGTTTGAACATTATCTAAATCAACGTCATTCCGAGCTTGCGAGGAATCTCGCGTACTGATGTTGCCAAAGTATATGTCATGCTAAGCATGCCGAAGCATCTCTCCCGCTTCGTTGTGATGCTAACCAACGTCAGCACGCGAGATGCTTTGGTCCCTGGCTTGATGCGCCACATGCCTCTGCATGACGTTCTTTCGTTTTACAGTTTCAGTAAGAGCTATACTGTATCCAGAATCAACACCCAATCGTTGCCGTTTTTCACCTCACCGGGCGGGTTGAAGTCTTGCGTGCCTTTGTTGGGGAAGGTGCCAATGGCGGTGGTTTTGCCGTCGCGCGGACTGAACCAGGAGGCTTTCACCTTAGCCCCCGCGATTTTGCCGTGGTTCACCTTTATGTTGCGGCCATTGTAGGTGTAGACGAAAGCGTAGTTCTTGCCCCGGGTACCAAACAACCGATTGTATTTCTCCCCTACTTCGCTGGCAATCAACGACTGATCGGGCACCCGCTCGAAGAAAGGCCGGGAAAGCATTAGGTTCTTGAGGTGCACCATCTGCGCGGCCCCTGGCGCGTTGATGGCCGACGACCACAACTCCGACGAACCGTAGGCGCTGCCCTTGTCAAACGAACTGTGCATCTGCATCACCGAGTTTTGCCCGTAGGTGTAGCCAAAGGCGCCCGCAAACACCGACCAGTAGCCGTAGCGGCGCACGTCGGCGTCGTTCCAGCGGGGCTGCGTGATGTCGTGCAAACCCTGCGGAATGCCTTCGTACGATGGCTCGCCGTCTATAGAAGGCTTAGTGGGCGTCAGCTTGTTGTCTACTAGTTGGTAGCGCCAGTTGTCTTCGCCGTAGAGCTTTTTCTCGTTGCGCGAAGTGTCCTGCTCATAGCGCCGGTGCCCCGACTGGTACATGTTGAAATCCAACCACTTAGCCTGATGAAACCAGTCCGACGACTGCGTGCGGCCACGTGGGTGGTAGGTCACCAAGTGGTTGGGGTCAACGGCTTTGAGGGTGGTGCCGATGACGTTCCAGACTTTCAGAGAGTCCGAGCCGGCAATGTCGCCGCCGTTCAGCCAGATGATGTTGGGCCGGTTCTTATAGCGTTGCGCTAGGAAAGTGGCGTAGGTTTTGGCTTGCTGCTGATTGACCTTGCCGGCCTTCACGTTGGTGCCCCACACCGGCACGAGGCCCATGTACAGCCCTTTCTTGGCGGCTAGGTCGATGATGTAATCGACATGGTCCCAGAAGTCGTACTGCGCGGCGTCGGTGGGGGTGCTGCCTGTCGTGAGCAGCGGCTGGGCCACATTGCCGCGCACCAGCGCCGAGTCGCCGTACACGTTCACGCTCGGCACTTGGTGCAGCACCATCACCTGAATGACGTTGAATCCTTTTTTGCGCCGGTCTTCGAGGTAGGTTTCCGCTTCTTCACGCTTGAGCTTGTTGAAGAGCAGCCAGCCGGTGTCGCCGAGCCAGAAGAACGGCTTACCGGCTTCGGTAGCCAAGTACCGGCCGTTAGGGGCTACTTTCAGCTTGCCCGTCAACTCAATGGCCGGCGCAAAGGCCATGAGTAACAGCAACAGCGCAGAAGAAAGGCGAATGGGTATAGTCATTTGATTGGCAACTACTTTCTTACTTGAGCCTACTCATTAGGTCAGTTGGCATGCTGAGTGCAGTGCAACAAAGCCGAAGCATCTCGCGG
The DNA here is from genome assembly GCF_964242765.1 of uncultured Hymenobacter sp. NCBI lineage: Bacteria > Pseudomonadati > Bacteroidota > Cytophagia > Cytophagales > Hymenobacteraceae > Hymenobacter > uncultured Hymenobacter sp. The sequence continues at coordinate 232,041 of NZ_CAXTBM010000001.1, read as the reverse complement.
GCTGACGTTGCAACACCACTCAGCATCACGTTCTAGTGGTGTTGCAACATCAGCCCGCAAGATGCTACGCTCTGCATGACGTTCTCTAAATGATGTGGCTAGCTCAGGACTTGCTTTTGCTGGTTTCCGGGCGGACGGTTTGCAGCTTTACCACGCTGTCGAGGTACTCTTCGATGTTGGTGTAGCCGTCTTTGTTGCGGTCCAGGCTGGCGTCGGCGGCGCTTTTGGGATTGAGGCCGCTCTTGGTTTCCCAGGCGTCGGGCATGCCGTCGTTGTCGGAATCCTTGTAGGGCGTGCCTTTGTAGGTGGGGTAGCCGCCTACTTGCGCGGGGTCGGTGATGATGCCTTGCTTGTAGGAATCATCGGGCAAGCGGCGCTTGATGTAGGGGCTTTTGGCGCTCGGCTTCGCGTCTTTGGCGTACACGATTTTGCCGGTGCGCACTTCTTCCACAATGCGCGCATCCACGGCGTCGCGCTTCGGCAAAGTGGCGCCTACGTTAGCCAGTACGTACTGGTAAGCTTCCTGCGCGGGTATAACCGTGACGTGCGGCAACGGCAGCGGCTCGTTCTGGCGGATGCTAGCCAGGATTTTCTCGGGCTCGGGCACATCTTCGAGCTGAACGCCGCCGGCCCAGTTGTCTTTGGTTATTTTCTCGTTGCCTTCCACGATGTTGCCGGCCACGTACGCCTTGCCGAACACCAGCCCAATCTGCTTGTCGCGGCTGGCTTCGGGCTTGAGGATGCGGAAGCTGATAGGCTTGTCGAGGGGCGTGATGGGGCCGGGCTTGTAGTAGTTGTTGACGAAGTTGTACATCGAGCGGTTGTCGCCGCCGTCGGCCGAGCGGTTCCACCAGTTGAACACCACGTTGTTGGCGAAACCAAAGTCGCCGTACATGCCCACCGAGGGGTTGCGGCTGATGTTGTTGGCCCACAGGTTGCGCACAAAAGCACTATTCAGCCCCCCAATCGTGCTGCCGAAAGAGTGATTGTACGTATCCAGCGCCTCCGAGAAGATGGAATTCTGAATGGTCACGTTCACGGTCGGCAGCTTGTCGGCCTTGCCGGTTTGCGGGTTGTCGTACACGTGCCGGTACATCGACATGTTCTCATCCAGCCCCCAACTCGCCGACACGTGGTCAATCATGATGTTGCCCACCGGGTTGCCACCCAGCGCATCATCGCGCCGCCCTACTTCCGTGGCCCCACGCCGAAACCTCAGGTAGCGCACCACCACGTCGTGGGTGTTCAACCAGATAGATTCGCCGGCGATGCACACCCCGTCGCCAGGCGCCGTCTGGCCGGCCAGCGTGATGTAGGGCGCCCGGATAATGATAGGGCTTTGCAGCTTGATGATGCCGGCCACGTTGAACACCACGATGCGCGCCCCACCCTGCTCGCAGGCTTCGCGCAACGAGCCGGGGCCACTATCGGCCAGCGTGGTTACCACGTAGACCTTGCCGCCGCGCCCGCCAAACGAGTAGGCTCCGCCCCCTTCCGCCCCCGCAAAAGCCGGAATCTTGGCTTGCGGCAAATCGGAAGGCTGCGCGGCCCACGGCACGTAGGGCTTGCCGGCTTTGGCGTCCTGCTCGATGATGGGTAACGCCTTTTTCCAGGCTTCATCCGAGCGTTTCTTAGCCTCGTTCAGCGCCGCTTCGGCCTTGGCTTCTACGTCAGGCGGAATGGTAGGGTACTGCGCCAGCACAGGCCGGGCAGACGCCGTAGCAGCAAGAGCGGAAAGGAAAAGAAGGCGCTTGTTCATAATAGTGAGTGGTGCTTTTATCTGCGCATCAAGCAGAGACGAAGCATCTCGCGTGCTGATGTCTGGTTACTATTGTTGAGTCAGCACGCGAGATGCTTCGTCTCTGCTTGATGCGCAGAATGCTCTGCATGACAATCCTTTCCCTTAGTACCCTGGATTCTGCTGGAACTCGGCTTTGTTGGTTACGGCGTCGATGTCGCTCTGCGGAATGGGGCGTAGCGTGTGGAAATCCTGGATGCTGGTGCGGGCATCGGGGTTGTAGAGGCGAACCCGTTCGGTGAGCTTGCCGGTGCGTTTCAAATCCAGCCAGCGTACCTGCTCGCCGGCCAGTTCGCGGGCCCGCTCGTCGAGCACAAAATCCAGGGTCATCTGGTTGGCGTTGACTTGCATGGCGGCAGTGCGGCCGGGTAGGGCGGCGCGGGTGCGCACCAGGTTCACGTAGTAAGCGGCCGAATCAGCTTTGCCGAGGCGCACCTGCGCTTCAGCCCCGATGAGGACGATGTCGCCCAAACGCAGCATAAAGGCGTCGCGGGCGCTTTCCGTCACGGTGGCCGTGGCCCGGGTTGGGTCGTCGAACTTGCGCAGCGAGGGGTAATAGCGCCGCTCGCCCTTCAAAGTGCCGTTGGCGCTGTAGAGGTCGTCAATATCGTACACCTTGTAGCGGTAGCGGCGCGTGAAGCGCTGCTGGAAGTCATCGATGCTGCGCTTGGTGGCAAATACGGCGGTGTCGCCGACGGCGAACTTGGGCTGGTTCAGCAACGGCGCCAAGGCCGCATTCTGGGCTACCTCAGCCGCCGACCAACGAGGAATATTGGTGGCGTTGTTGGCAATCCAGGCTTGCTTGAATGAGCCTAGATACCGCGCGTCGTTTTGTTCGTTGTAGAGGTCGAGCAGGAAGCGCGTCGGCATGTAGCGTACGCCGGGCAGACCGTTGGCCACGTCGCGCGTCATACCGGGCTGGTCGTCGTACTTCATCAGGAACCATTGGTGGCCGGTGTTGCTACCCGCGTTGAAGGTCAGGTTGGTGGAGTAGTTCACCGCCCACAGTACTTCCGTATTGCGCTGGTTGTTGATGTTCCAGAGGTCGGCGTAGTTGGTTACGAGCCGGATGCCCTGCCCCGAATACGTCGTAGTGACCTTGCGGGCGAAGTTGGCTGCCTTCTGGTACTGCCCGCTCGACAGATACGCCTTGGCCGCAAACGCCTCGGCCGCGGGCCGCGTGATGCGGCCGTAGTCGTTGGCGGTGACTGGGGCCGGATACTGCGCCAGCGCCACGGGCAGGTTGGCCACGGCGAAGTCCACATCAGCCAGAATCTGGGCGTACACCTCTTCTACCGAGGCGCGGGTAGCCGTAGCCACCACCCCTTCGGTGGGCTCTAGGCGCAGCGGCACCGGCCCGAAGCTTTCCACCAAATGGTAGTAGTACCAGGCCCGCATGAAGCGCAGCTCGGCCTCGGCTGAAGCACGCCGCGCGGTGCTCAGGCCGGCCGTGTTGATGGACTTCAAGGCCTGATTGACCAGGTTGATGCCCGCGTAGCAGGGCTGCCACAGGTTGCCTCTCACCCACAGGTTGTCGGTGTTCAGGCCCTGATAGCTCATCAACGAGGGCTGCGGGCGTACGCCGGCCACGGCGGTGGCGTCGTTGTCGTTGGCATTGGTCCAGATATCGGTGCCCATTTCCAGCAGCGCGTAGCCCGACTCCTTGCCGTAGATGTTGCGGTTGTAGGTATAAGCGCCGTTGATAGCGGTTTCAAAGCCTTCGGGGGTGGTAAACACGGCCTCGGCGGTGGCACCGCTAGGGTTGAATTCTTCGAGTTGCTCTTGGCAGGCGGAAGCAGCCAGAGCCAACAGAGCGAAAGTTAGGGGGCGGATTTTGTTGTGCATGATGGTCTGGTCGAATTAGAAGCCCACATTCAGGCCCACCACGTAGGCGCGGTTCAGTGGCTGGTCAACAACTCCTTCTCCTTCCGGGTCAAAGTCGTCTAAGTTGCTGAAGGTGTAAAGGTTGCGGCCCGACACATACACCCGAACATTGTCGATTTTGCCCTTGCTTACTAGGCTCTTCGGCAGGGTATAGCCCAGGGTCACGTTGCGCACTTTGGCCCACGAAGCCTCCCGCTCGGTGAGGGTGGTAATGTAGCTCAGGGTGCGGGTAGCGTGCGGACGCGGGTACTCGTTGGTGGGGTTTTCGGGCGTCCAGTAATCTACTATGGCCCCGTTGTTGTTGCCGCTGCGGCTGTATTTGGCGTAATAGTCGGAGCTGATCCACTGGCCCACGCGGGCCACCAGCAACACGTTCAAATCGAAGTTCTTGTAGCGCACGTCGTTGCTCAGGCCGCCGGTCCACTTGGGCACCCGCGAGCCGATAACCGTGCGGTCGGCAGCCGTAATTTTACCGTCGGGTACACCATCCGGGCCCGAAAGGTCGGCCACTTTGATGTCGCCGGGCAGAAACTGCCCTGGCGTGCCATACTGCGCGGCTTCGGTTTCCTCGCCTAGCTGCCAGATACCAATCTTTTTGTAGTCATAGTACACTTGGGCGGGCTGCCCCACAATGAGCGAATTGCGGTAATCGGTGGCAATGACGTCGCCGGTCGGCAGTTCCACAATGGTTTCCTTGTTGCGAGCGTAGGTCAGGGTAGTCGACCACGTAAAGTTGTCGCCGCGTAGGTTCTGCGAAGTCAACGACACCTCCACGCCCTTGTTGCGGGTGCGACCGATGTTGCGGTTTACCGTGGCCACGCCCGTAAACGCGGGCAACGTGTACGGGAAAATCAAATCTTTGGTCTGCGCGTCGTAGTAGTCGACGGTGCCGGTCAGGCGGTTGTCGAACAACCCAAAGTCCACCCCGATGTCGGTGGTATAGGTTTTTTCCCAGCCAAGATCGGCGTTGCCAATAAGAGGCGAAATCGTGTAGGTCGGCGCGGCGTTGGCGTCGGTAAAGGAAAAGGAAGTATTCGTCAGCGAGTTTTGCGTGGCGTACGCAGCAATTCCGTCGTTGCCCGACACCCCGTAGCTACCGCGCAGTTTCAGCTCGGTCAGGAACTTCTGGTTTTGCATAAACGACTCCTCAATGATGCGCCAGCCGACGGCCGCCGAGGGGAAGTAGGCCCACTTGTTGCCCGGCGCCAGCTTGGAAGAACCGTCGGCGCGGTTGGTAAACGTCAGCAGGTAGCGCCCCTTCCAGCTGTAATTGATACGGCCGGCAAAGGAAACCAGATTGTTGCGCGAAAAGCCACTGCCGTAGAAGGGGTTCTGGTTGGCCGCACCAATATTGTAGAACGACTGCGAGGGCAGCACTTGGTTGTTGCCGCCCGCAAAGCTGTTGGTGGTATTGAAAATCAGGTCGCTGGCTACCCCGGTGAGCGTGAGCGAATGGTCGCCGATGTCCTTGCGGTACGTCAGCACGTTTTCCCAGCTCAAGTTGCGGCTTTGGTTGTTGGTAATCGAAGACTGCGAGTTGGCGCCGCGCCCATCAATGGTGTTGCGGCCGTAGAAGTTGCCGGCCTCCGATGTGGCGTAGTTGGCCGCGAAAGTGGAGCGCAAGCTCAAGCCCTCAAGAGGCGTCAGCTCCACGTAGGCCGCGGCCGTGAGGCGGTTGGTTTTGGTGTTGCGCTGGTAAGCCCCGGGCTGCTCGTCGGCCAGCGGGTTGATTTGGGTGCCACCCAGCAGGTTATAGAAAAGTTTGCCCTCGTCGTCGTACACGCGCCCCAGCGGAACGGCCTGCGAGGCCAGGTTGAGCGGGTCGCGGCGGATGTCGTTGTTGATGTAAGCCAACTGGCTCTGCACACCCACTTTCAGCCACTTGTTCACCGTTTGGTCGATGTTGGCGCGGGTGGTATACCGCTTGAAACGGTCCAGCTTCAGCAAACCTTTCTCGTCGTAGTAGCCCAGCGAAAAGTACACCTTGGTATTCTCGGAACCACCCGAAAGGCCCACCTGGTAATTTTGCTGCATGCCGTTGTGCAGCACCTGGTCGGGCCAGTCCAAGTATTGCTCGTTCGCAATGGCTTCCCGCTGCGCGGGGTTGAAGGCTACCGCGTCGTCGGCGGGGCTGTTCCAGGTGCCGGCGGCGCGGAAGGCCTCGCGGCGGAAGTCTATCCACTGTTGCCCGCTCATGTACTCCCCGTAGCCGGCCACTTTGGTGACACCAGAGTAGGCGTTGAAGTTGATTTTGGGCTTGCCGGTGCTGCCGCGCTTGGTAGTGATAATGATAACCCCGTTAGCGCCCCGCGAACCGTAAATGGCCGTCGAGGAGGCATCCTTCAGCACCTCAATGCTTTGCACATCGTTCGGATCGATGTCGGAGGCGTTAACGTTCTGCACTCCATCCACAATGTAGAGCACGTTGTTGGAGGAGCCAGGGTTGGCAATAGAGCGGTTGCCCCGGATGCGGATCGAAGAACCTTGCCCCGCGTACCCGTTGTTTCGGGTGATATCCGCGCCCGGAATCTTGCCTTGCAAGGCCTCGGTTATCGTCGTGACGGGCAGCTTGGTTACTTCCTCCCCTTTCACCGACACCACTGCTCCCGTCAGGTCGCGCTTGCGCACCGAACCGTAGCCAATCACCACTACGTCGTCGAGCGCCGCCGACTCCGGCGACAGGCGCACTTCCAGTCGGGTTTGGTCGGGCTTTACTATTAGTTCCTGGCTCTTATAGCCCAAGTAAGAAACGACCAACGTAACGTCCTGCTTGTCGGAAACTTGCAGCGTGAAGCGGCCTTCCGTATCGGTACTACTGCCGTTGGTAGTACCCTTGACTAGCACCGTCACGCCGGGCAGCGCTTCGGCCTTGTCACCACCAAGCACTTGGCCCGTGATGGAACGGGTTTGCGCCTGCGCAGCGCTAACCAGCAGCGTGGAGGCTGCCAGAATGGGAATAAATGACTTCATAGAAATGGGAATTTGGAAACGGGGAGATCATAGGTGTGAGGTTATTACAAAAGCTTAGCCGGGCAACACGGCTTGTGCCTGCTTGGCTGGGGTGGTAATGCCGGCCACTTCTCCGCAGAAGTGCACTTCCACGCCCAGCTCGGCGAGGGCCGCCGCCTTGATGCGGCAGGCCTGATGCGCCTTGGCTTCGTAGGGGGTGTACACCACTTGGATGTGGTTGGCTTTGTGGCGCGCCATCATCTGGTTGCGGCTCACGCCCCGGAGTACGGTGTGCATAATCGGCCACTCCGGCGTGGTTTCCTGCCAACGGCGCTCGGTTTCGGCAGCGGGCAGCGCCACGGCTTCGCCCACGCCTAAGTCGCAGTGCAGCTTGTTGTTCATCACGTAGATCCGGCTCCAAACCAAAGAACCCGGCCGACTGATGCCCTTCAGGCTGCCCCCGCCCAAGCGGAAATACATGGGCGGCTGCCGCTCACTAACGGCCCCTTCATAGCCCCCAATAAAGTGCGCTGGTGGCGCAGCACCCGAAATCAGGAACACCCACACAAACTCCTCACCAGCACCCGTATCAAACGATTGTCCCCAGCGCAAATCGTGCAGCGTGGTTTCGCCTGACAAGCCCAGCTCGTTCCACAAGCGGTAGGTGAGCAGGGCGTCGAGGCCGGCGCACTCGTCTACTTCGTTGAAGTGGGGCAGCGCCTGGCCGGCGTACAGTTCCTCACCGGTTTTGGAAAAGACGGGCGGCCGGTCGGTGTTGTTGAGCAGCCCTTCTACCAGGTCACTGGCGACTGTCAAGTCCTTGAGGCCCTGCTGGTACTGAATCCCGATGGTGTCGCAGCCGAATTCGGCGGCAATGCGCACGGCGGCAATGTACATCTTGCACTGCTCCAGGGTCTGGGCGCGGGTGAGCTGGGTTTCTTCGTTGGTGCCCCAAGCGAACTTCATGCCTTTGGCTAGCAGCCAATTGAGCACGGCGTGGGCTTCGCTGTCGGTTACGTCGCGCATGGCGGCGTAGAGCGTGGCTTGGCTGAGGCGCTCCTTAAATACGCCGGTGGGGTGCAGCAGTTCGTCGGGCACAATGGCGTTGTACATGCCCATGCAGCCTTCATCGAAAACGCCCATGATGGCTTTGTTTTGCCGGAACTTCTGCCCAAACGTGCGGCCGATCACCTCATCAGCGGAAGGCAAACTCACGCCGGAAAAACTCTTGACGTGGCTATGGTCGTGGGTGATGCGGCCCTCGGTCAGCCATTGCTGCAAGCTGCTTTCAAAGAAAGGGTCGGTGAAATCTTCGCTCCACAAGGTGCTGTAGGCCACGCCGGCTTTGGTGAGGCAGCCGTTTAGGTTCAGCATGCCCACTAGGCCGGGCCATTGCCCGCTCCAGTTGGCCACCGTCAGGATGGGGCCTTGGTGCGTGGTGAGGCCGGCCAGTACGTGGTGCGAGTACTGCCACACGCTTTCGGCCACGATCAGCGGCTGCTGCGGGTCAATGTTGCGGAACACCTCCATGCCCATCTTCTGCGAGTCGATGAAGCCGTGCTGCTTTTCTAAGTCGTAGGTGTGGGCCCGCTTCACCGACCAGCCTTGGCGCGCAATGGCGGCACCGAGCTGTCCTTCCATGGCGTACTGCGCTGCCCAGCAATTCTGGTTGGCCGCGAGTCGCAAATCACCGCTGGCGATTAACAACACTTGCTTTGAGGAAACGAGATTCACGCTTGCTGCTAATTAAAGAGTAGAAGATGCAGTTAAACAAGCTCTTACCTGCCGGGCAACTTATTTTGGTGGCTGCTCGGCGCCCTACCTGAAAAGCAACTGCAACGAATTCCGCGGTTGTTTTCGCAAGGCAAAAGGGCAGCGAAGGCAGGAAAGACTTCCTCTACAAATATGCTAGCAGTTGAGGCGGGGTCTCTAGCGATTATTAGCTACTTAGTATAGGATGTTATCATGCCGCCGGTATCACGGGAATCCTGACCTTGCTTGGCGCAGCCACGCAAAGGTTTGCGCTGGGCAGCGTTGGCCCGTAATATTCTAGTATTTCAGGTATCGCAACCGATTCAGGCAGTAGACTACAGGAGAGTGCAATCGATAGCGTAAAATATATTAGTGGCAATTCCCCCACTTCCGCCCTTGCTTTTGCATCGGTTCCAGGTATTTGATGCCAGGATAAGATCCTAGAATAAGCTGGTTGCTGAGGCTGCTATGTAGCCAGTTACTTATTGCTCTACCTTCCACTCTTACCTTTCCTTCCCATGAAAGCCCACTTTCACAAAATTCCAGTTAACAACCAGAGTTCCTTCAGCATCCGCCACGACCGGAAGCCCAACTTTGGTACCATCTGGCATTATCACCCGGAGCTTGAACTGCACTATGTGATTCGGGGGGAAGGGGTGCGCTTGGTAGGCGACAACATCAGCAACTTTTCGGCGGGCGAGATTATTCTGCTAGGCGCCAACCTGCCCCACACGTGGCGTTGCAACGAAGAGTATTTTCAGTGCAATCCGGAGCTGGAAGTGGAAGCTGTGGTTATCCAGTTTCTGCCCGAATGCCTAGGCCGTTATCTGCTAGGTTTGCCCGAAGCGTATTTGATTCCCAAGCTGTTCGAGAAGGCGAAAAGTGGCCTCATCCTCAGCGGCGACGCCAAGGCCCGGCTGGCGCCCCTGATGCTGGCCGCCGTGCACGCCACCGACCTCGACCGCATCATCATCTTCCTGTCCATCCTGAAAATCCTGTCGGAGACGACGGAAATCGAGACGATTGCCTCGGAGCACCACGCCTTCAAGCAAAGCAACGAGTCGGATGTGCAGCGCATCAATAAGGTGTGCAACTACACACTGTCCAACTACAAAAAGGAAATCACGCTCGAAGAAATTGCCTCTATCAGCAACCTGAGCGTGACTTCTTTCTGTCGGTACTTCAAACTGATAACCAAGAAAACCTACTACGATTTCCTCATCGAGATTCGCATCAGCCAGTCTTGCCGCCTGCTCATCGAGGACAAGCTACCCACCGAGGTAATCTGCTTTGAGTGCGGCTTCAACAACGTGTCCAACTTCTATCGGCACTTCAAGAAGATCACCAAAATGACACCGCTCGAATACAAGAAGAAGTACCTGCACAGCTACAAAGAGTTGGCCGCAGCGTAAGCAACCCAACGTAAAAAGGCCATTATGCGTGAGCTGTGCTCAGCATAATGGCCTTTTTCCTCTCACACCAGTGCCCCTTTTACACTAGTTCCAGGCTTCTGCTCAGGACGTTGTAGTCCCCGCAGAGAGCTTCCACGCCCTGCCGAATCGAGCTGGTGAAGGTGCCTACTCGACGGCGGGTAAAGGTGGAAATATCCATGCCCCGCTGCTTGAGCGAGTACTTTGCCACGATGGGATACACGTTGTGCATCACGTCCATGTTCTTGATAAAGAACTGCTGCACCGCGTCTACTTCCGCCGCGGCTTGGGGGTTGTCGTAGTTGTTGCAGAGCCACACAATCAGTTCAGGGAAGAAGTTGCCTTGGATGCACGACAATCCCGCCGCGCCGGCCCGCAACGACTCCACCGCGTGACCCATATAGGCATCATACAAACCGAAAGGGTGGCCTTCCACAGCCGCAAGTTTGGCCTGTACTTGCCTGATATCTAGGCAGGTGTCTTTGTGGTAGGTCACGCGGCCCGTGTCCACGAACTGCCCGAGCTGCTTGGCTGACAGCACGCGTTTGTATGGCTCGGGACACTCGTAGAAGCCGATAGGAATGCCCGGCGTCCAGTCTAAGAGCCGGAAGATTCGCTCGTCGAACACCGCGTCCGACTCTTGCTCGGCGGCTAGCAGGCCGGTGATGACGATGACGGCTTCGGTGCCAGCGTCGTACACTTTCTTCACGAAATCGGCTTGCTCGTTGAGGGCGCCGGCGAAGGTGCCGGTAGCTACCACGGGCACGGCGGCGCCCACCACATCCACCACGTGGCGGATGGTTTCAAGCCGTTCTTGCGCGCTCAGCTCGAACATTTCGCTGGACAAGCAATTGGCGAATAAACCAGCGGCGCCGGCTTCTAAGTACAATTCTGTCAGGCGAGTAAGGGCCGGATAATCGATTTGCCCGTCGTTCTGAAAGGGCATAAGCATAACGGGGATAAATCCCTTCGGCGTTTTTTCCATGGTTGGGGTAGACGACTTGTCCGGTAGTGGGGCCACGCGGGGCCTATCAGGTTAGCAAGTGGGCACTTAGTGGACGGGCTGCTCGATTTCCTCGGGCCGGCTGGCTACCATCGGGCTTTTACGGAGCCGGGAAAGCAGTAGTCCAATCAAAAAGATAGTCAGCGTACCGACCACGATAATCATGCTTTTGTGCAGCGGGTTACGGAGCGGGCCGAAGCTCTCGGGTAGGTTGGGCGAAAACGTCATCCAGAGAATGACCAGCACGCCAATGGCAGTAGCGGTGAGGGCTTCGTGGTTGCGGGTTTGGCGACTGATGACGGCCAGCAGAAACAAGCCGAGCATGCCCGCCGCAAAAATCCCCGACAGCTCCCACCACACATCCAGCACACTCTTCACCCCAATCATGGCAATGCCGGTGCCCATGCCCATCAGCCCGACCACCACCGTGCCGAGGTGCAGCACGCGCATGGTTTGCCGGCCGCTGAGGTTGGGCTTGAAATACCGCTCGTAGATGTCGGCAGTGAAAACAGTGGCCGAGGCATTCATCCCGGAGCTGATGGTGCTCATGGCCGCCGACAGGATAGCCGACACAATGAGCCCGACGAAACCCGGTGGAATCTTGATGACCATGAAATGCGGCATCACCTTGTCGCCGTAGTCGGTGGGCAGCAGTTGCGCGGCCGTCTGGCTTATTTGGGCCGCGGTGGCAGTGAGCGGCAACCGCTCGGCAGCCACTTTCAGCTTCACGGCCTCAATCAGCTCGGGGTGCACTTGGTAGTAAGCAAACAGCGCCGTGCCGATAACGAAGAACAGCAGCGAGGCCGGCAGGTACAGCAGCACGCATAGCCAAATGGATTTGGCAGCCTGCTTGGCCGACGCCGCCGTGTGGTAGCGCTGCACATAGTTCTGGTCGACCCCGAAGTTGTTGAGGTTGATAAAGAAGCCGTACAGCAACACCACCCAAAACGTGGATTGGGTGAAATCGGGTGCGAAACCACCCAAGCTGAACTTGTCGTTTTGCTGCCCGATGGTGCCAATGTTGGCGATGCCACCCGGCATGTTCTCGACAATCAGATACAGAATCAGCAGCGCGCCGAAGGTCTTGATGACGCCCTGCACCACCTCGGTCCAGATAACGGCCTCAATGCCGCCGAGCACGGTGTATACGATGATGCAAATGCCCGTCACCAGCATAATCATCTCCATCGAGAAGCCCGTCAGGGCCTGCAACGTGAGGGCAATGCCGAAGAAGATAGAGCCGATGCGGGCTAGTTGCGTCAGCAGAAAACACACCACGGCGTAGGTACGGGCCCAGCTCCCGAAACGCTTTTCGAGGTGCGTATAGGCCGAAATTTCGCCGGTGCTGCGGTAGAACGGCACGAAATAGCGGGCCGCTACCCACGCCGCCAGCGGCATCGAGATACTGAACACAAAGGCATTCCAGTTGGTACCGAACGCCTTGCCCGGCACGCCCAAGAAGGTGTTGCTACTCAGGAAAGTAGCGTAGATGGACATGCCAATGGCCCAGCCCGGAATAGAGCCGGAGGCACTGGAGTATTGTTCAGGATTCTTGTTTTTGCGGGCGAAATACACCCCCACGGCTATCATAGCCACGAGGTAGAGCGCAATAATGGCCAGGTCGAGAACTCGCAGATTGTTCATGGGACAATATTTGTCGAAATGCGGAGAATCCTTGCCTGAAGCCTTCAATAGCAGTATCAGTAGCAAATTTACCTGCCCCTGCTACAGGGTTGGTGTATGATTTTCCCTTCCTATTGTAGCATCTTCGCTTCCCTAGATTTTTCCGGGTTTTATTGCACTTCCAACCCCGATACGCTGAGCCCGGCGGCATCGGTGCCGCTGAATTTGATCTTGTAGCTGCCCGCGTTGATCATCGAGCCGGTGGAGCTAGCCAGGTAATTCCACTTGCCGGGTTTGGAAGGCACCAGTTCTACCTCTTCTTCCTTGAGCACCGTGCCATCGGCCAGGGCCACGGAAAGCTTGCCTTTCAGCGGTTTGGCTAACTGGTTGGCGTAGCGCAAAGTCAGGGAATACGTATCGGCGACGCCTACGCTGATGGTCCATTCCACGGCCCCGCCGGCGGCTTCCTTGAACGTGACACTTTCCTTTTCGTGCACCACGTCTTTCACCACCCCTGCCCCCGACAAACGGGCCGTAGCCGGCTTGTAGCCAGTTACGGGCTTCAAGTCGTAGGCCGGCTCGATGGTGGTAGCCCGGTTGACGGCCCCGAGGTAAGGCAAAGCGTCCGGGGTAGTGGCGCGGCTATCGGGGCCGAGCGTGACGGCAGCGCCGGCAGGAAACCGCTTGCGGTACACCCGGAACGTTCGGCCACCCGCGTAGCTGATTTCCAGCGTGGTTTTGGTGTCCTCGTATTCTCGCAGCCAAGCGGGTGCGGTGCTTTGCTTGGCATCTAGACCGATGTACACGTCGGCCGCGGTGGTTACCTTGAAGGTAGCGCGAGGCTTGGTTGTGGAAGCTAGGAGTAGCGGCGCACGCAGCCACTCGGCGCCGTACAAGGCGGAAGGCAGGCTGCTGAACATGGTTTGGTCGTTGGTGTAGGGAGAGTTGCCCGTATCCAGCCAGGTTTGGGCTGCCCATTGCGCCGCCGGGGCTTGGTCGGCTACGGTTAGGCTGCTGATGACTGGTTGCGGGGCGGGCGCGGGCTTCGCATTGGCGTCGGTGCTGGCAATGGCAATGCCGGAAATCAGGGCCTGCCCGGATGCTACGTGCGGAAACGACACGACGAGCTGCCCGTCTGTCACGCGCACTTTCACCGTCTTTTTCAGGGCTTGGTCGTGGCCCGCTTCCTTCCAAATGTCCAGGTCCTTGAGTACCGTCAGGTTGTTAACGGCCACGTCGAACAAGCGCCAGCCGGTGCAGTCGAGCCCGCCGCCAGTGCCAAGCCAAGGCTCCACGAAGTACAGTTCCACCAGGTATTCGCCATTAGGCACCGGGAAGAAGTAGCGCAACTTCTCGCGGCCGTAGCGGAAGCTCTGGAACAGTGGCCAGTCGGTGGTGCCTTTGATGGGGTCGTGGGTGCGGCGCTGGCTGGCGAAGAATGGCGACAAGCCCGGGAAGTCCTGCGTCCACGACTCGGAACCCCAGGTTTGGGGAGTGGTGCGCGGCTGGTCGGCTTGCCAGGTGCTGCCGTGGCGGTCCACGTACGCCGGCCCACCGCAGTTCACCCGGTACAGGTAGTTCTGGCCTGGCTGCGGTGCCGTAATAGGTTGCGCCTCGGCCAAAAACGCCTTGAACCCAGGCGCTTCAGGCAAGTGGTTGAGCACGATGTAGTCGCGGACCACGGCCTTGCCGGCCACGTAGCCCACGGCGTATAGCACGTTGTAGCGCACGTCGGCCCCATCCCACTGGAAATGGGTGCCGATGCCGGCGCGGGTTTTGCGGCCCAGCGAAGCGGCATTCACGTCGTTGAACAGCTCCACTTCGTCGCAGTTTGAGTACACCGCAATGCTGTCTTTGCGCCCCGGTTTCAGCCACCGGTCGGGCCAGGTGTGCGAGGCAATGTAGACTATGGGCTCCTTGTCCTTGGGGGCGTAGTTGGCGCGGAACATGTAAAACGCATCCGTCGGCTCTTCCCAAGGCGTCAGCAAACCCTTGTAGTTCACCGGGCCGATGCGGTCTAGTTCGCGCTGGCCCTCCCCGCCTTGCACCCGGCCGGGATTGTCGTGGGAGGTGAACAGCCAGAAGAAATGACCAGCAGTTTTGTCTTTGGCCGCTTCCGCGAGGCGCACTTTCAGCTCCATAAGCTGCGTGAAACGGTCTTCGCTGAACGGGCCGCTGTTGAATTTTGGGGGGCCTTCGGAGTGCAGATCGAGGGTGCGCCAGGCGCCGTACTCCCCAATGAGCACCTGCCGCTCCACGTCGGCGGCGTAGGTGTTAGGGTCGCCGCCGTAGGTGCCGGTCCAGTTTTGGGGTACATCCCAATCGGTGCCCTTACCGCCATTGCAAGTCGTGACTTTGCGCTGACTGGAGGCTGTGGGGTCAAGCTGGCGGATGAGGGCGGTGCATTCGCGGGCAAAGTCTTCGGGCAACGTGCTTTCGTTTTCCAGCCCCCACAGCACGATGGACGGGCTGTTGCGCCGCTCCTTCACCCAATCAACGAGCAGGGTTTTGAAGTTCTGGCGGAATGCCGGGTTATCGTACCACACGTGGGCGGCCAGTTGCGGCCACCAGAGCAAGCCCAATGAATCCCAATTGGCTTGGTAGCGCAGGTTGTGGGGTTGGTGCGCGTCGCGGAAGGCATTGAATCCGGCGGCTTTCATTTGCTCTACCCGCGTCCGGATCTGCTCGGCCCCAAAGGCGTGGCTTTGGCCGAGCAGGTGCTCGTATTCGGCAATGCCGTTGATGAAAACGGGCTTGTCATTCAGCAGAAACTGCTTGTGCTTGGCCGCGGCCGGTCCAATCGGCCAACTAATCCAGCGAATCCCGTACGGCGTTTCCAACTCGTCCAGCACCTTTCCTTTCGCATGCACTTGCGTCACGAGCCGGTACAGATACGGGTCATCCAACGACCACAAATGCGGCTGCGTGAGCGTCGGCAGCAACTGCCGAACCTGCACGGTCTTGCCTGCCGCCAGCTTATGCTTGGATTTGCTTTCCGCAACCTTCTTGCCCTCCCGATCAAACAGCTGATTAACCACCATCACGGTCTGCTGCTTGCCGTGATAGTTGCGCACTTCCGAATCCACGTGCAGTTGCGCCGCCTGCGCCGACACGGTGGAATCGGCCCAGATGTGCACACCAAACGGCTCAATCCGCACCGGATCGGTGACAATCAACTGCACCGGCCGGAAAATACCCATCGGCTGTGAGCCTTCCGAGAAACCTCTTTCCTCGGAGCAGCCGCCGCACACCCACGGCAAATCCTGGATGCCAGCCGGATGGTCGGCTCGCACGGCCAACACGTTGGGGCGGCCATCGAGCAGCACGGCTTCGGTTACATCCAGAGTAAACGTGGTCCGGCCCCCGGCATGCGTGCCCACCGGCCGGCCGTTCAGCCACACCGTAGCATAGGACCCCACGCCTTCAAAAAACAGGAAGTACCGTGCGTCCTTTTGGGCAGCCTTCATCGGGAAGGTTTTGCGGTACCAGGCGTAGCCGTGGCGGTTGCCGTGGCGCAGGCGCCGGTAGCCTTCATAGGCATCCCAATTGTGGGGCACCGCCACAGTTTGCCAGCTTTTGTCGTTGAAATCAGGCTTCTCGAAGCCGTCGAAGGCTTGCTGGTTCTTGTCGTCGGCCACCGTGCGCCAATTGTCCGTCAGCGGCACCGCCACCCGCATCCCCGACTGCCCCAACACCGCCGTAGAAGCCAGCAATGCCAAGAGCAGCGGTAGTAAGCAGGTAAGCAGGCGCAAGTGGCTTCGCATAAGAAGGTCTTTGATTCTGTTGTTTATTCTATGATTCTGCTTCGATTTTCATACTGAGGTTACCAACCCACCTAGAACGTCCTGCCGAGCTTGCCGAAGCATCAAGTCATGCTGAGCGCAGTCGAAGCATCTCGCGTGCTGACGCTGAAGAAGGTATTGTCATGCTGAGCGCAGCCGAAGCATCTCGCTAGGGTGGTAAAGCCTTTTGTCGCTGCAACGATTCGAGCGAGATGCTTCGACTGCGCTCAGCATGACAGTTACTTTGGCAACGGCATCTGTACAACGACACCACGCGAGAGGCTTCGGCAAGCTCAGCATGACCGTTGTTATGGGGTGTTTCTAGTTTGATGGGGCATGATTCGCATGCTTCATCTTGGTCTAAATCAACTTCAAATCGGCAGTCAACTTGTATGTCTTGCCGGCTTTGGTTGGGAAGCGCAGTTGCTTAGAGCCGTAGTGCAACACGCACTCTTGTCCCGCTTCTGATTTAATTTCCAGCTGTTGCAACGCGCCTTTTTTCCACTGCATATCCACCACGAAGCCTCCGCGGGCGTGCAGACCGCGGATGGTGCCGTCGGGCCAGGTGGTGGGGAGAGCGGGCAATAGGTCGAGGTAGCCGGCGTGACTTTGCAGCAGCATTTCGGCCATGCCGGCCGCGCCACCAAAGTTGCCGTCGATTTGGAAAGGCGGGTGGGCGTCGAACAGGTTTTTGTACACGCCGCCCTGCTCGCTGCCCGTGGCGTTTTCGGCCGGGGAGAGCAGCTTCTCCAGTATCCGTAGGGCGTGGTTGCCATCTTTGAAGCGCGCCCATAGGTTCACTTTCCAAGCCAAGCTCCAGCCGGTGCCGTCGTCGCCGCGTTGCGTCAGGGAAGTTTGCGCTGCTTGCATCAGTTTCGGGTTGGCATCCCAGGTGATATCGGTTCCGGGAAACACGCCCCAGACGTGCGAAACGTGGCGGTGCGTATCGGTGGGGTCGTCTTTGTCTTCCAGCCACTCTTGCAGCTGCCCGTGCTTCCCGATTTGGTTGGGGGCTATCTGGCTGGCTTTTTCGGTTAGGGCCTGCCGGAAATCGGCATCGGTGCCGAGGGCCTGCGCGGCGGCACTGCAATTCTTGAACAACTCCCTAATCAACTGGTGGTCCATGGTGGGGCCGGCTACCAGGCCGCCGTGCTCGGGCGAATTGGAAGGCGTGCTGATCAACCAACCGGTGCGCGGGTCGTGTACCAGGAAATCCAGGAAAAACGTGGCCGCCTCCTTCATCATGGGGTATTGCTCACGCAAAAACTCCTGGTCGTGCGTGAACTGGTAATGCTCCCAAATGTGCTGGCTCAGCCAAGCCGCTCCCGTCACCCAAATACCGTGGTTGGACGCGTTGATGGGCGCCGTACCGCGCCACAAATCGGTGTTATGGTGCAGCACCCAACCGCGGGCATTGTAGTGCTCTTTGGCCGTGACTTTACCGGCCGCGGTAGCTTCGTTGATAAGCTGCATGAGCGGCGCCGTGCAGGCCGATAGCCCGAGGACTTCGGCCGGCCAGTAGTTCATTTGCAGGTTGATGTTGGTGGTATACTTGCTGCCCCACGAAGGCGTCAAGGACTCGTTCCAGATGCCTTGCAAATTGGCCGCCTGCCCACCTGCCCGTGACGACGAAATCAGCAAATAGCGCCCATACTGCATGTACAGCGCTAACAACGCCGGGTCAGCAGCAGAGCTGAATTGCTTGATCCGCGTATCGGTGGGCAGCTTCTCGTTTTGGCTGTGCCCCAAGTCAACGGAAAAACCATTGAATAGCCCTTGATAGTCGCGGATGTGTTCGGTTTTGAGGTCGGCGAAGGACTTACCGCTGACGTTGCGCAAAGTTTGCTCGACTCGCTTTTCGGGCTGGCCATTTGCTTGCTGATAGTTCTCGAAGTTGGTGGCCGCTGTTAAGACAAAAGTAGCTTCGTCGGCATTTTCCACCTTAAGTTGATCGTTGGTCACTGTTACCTTGCCGCGTGTGGTTTCCACGCGCAGGTAGCTTACGCCGCGCAACACTCCGTCGCGCACTTGCACGGCCAAGGCCAGTGTGTGGTCGTCAACGCGGTATACCTTCTGATTTTTGTGTGGGCTTTGCAGCTGAGCGTTCAAACTGATGCGGCCCTTTTTATCGGCAGTCAGCCGGCAAACAAGGGCATTGCGCGGGGCACTGGTGAAGTATTCTCGGGTGAACGTCACCCCGCCTTGTTTGTACTGCGTCCGGGCCACGGCTTGGCTGATGTCTAACTCCCGTTGGTACTCCATGGCGGCACCCTTCTGCACGAAATCCAGTAGCACGTCCCCAAAGGGTTGGTACGAAGCCTGAAAGCTCGGAAACAACGGGGGCTTGTCGTCCTGTATCCAATACTGCCAGGCCGGATTCAAGGGCACGCCGGTAGCCGGGTCGGCGCCCTCGGGGTACACCACCAGCACCGGTTGCTGCTCTTTCACCCCAATCAGGCCGCCTTTGTCGTAGAAATTAAGCACCTGCACCAGCAACTGATTCACGCCGGGTCGCAACACGGCGGCGGGCACTTGGTAGCGCCGCTTCTTGCTGATGCCTTCGTCGGTGCCGACTTGCCTGCCGTTCACGTAGGTCACGTCCACGTCGCGGATGCGGCCTAGGCTGAGCGTTAGGTTCTTGCCCGCCCAAGCCGCAGGTAACTCGAAGGTGGTTTTAAACCACACGGCCCCATCCAGTCCTTCTAGGCCGGCACTTTCCCAACCGTTAGGTGTGGGCAACTTCAGTGGTTGCCACGCGTGGGTTGTAGCCGCAGCTTCGGCTACGGTGGTAATTTGCACCTGTTTGAGCCACGCGGCTTTTTGGGCGTCGTATTCTTCCTCATGGTCTTTCACGCCCATGAAATGCTCCGCGGCCAAGGCTTCTGCCTCGGCCTGCTTGCCCTCAGCGAGCAACTGCCGGATGGGCTGCAAGTACTGCGCGGCGCCAAGACGGTTGTAGTTGCGCGGCCGGCCAGTCCAAAGTGTAGCTTCGTTGAACTGTATCCGCTCCTGCTCTACCCCACCAAACACCATCCCGCCTAGCCTGCCGTTGCCAATCGGCAGGGCATCGGTCCACTTCGCGGCCGGCTGCGCGTACCAAAGCCTCAACGGTTGCTGCCCCGCGCAAATGCCAGCCATAAGCCAGCACAACAAAGCAAGAAGAACGGTGAGGCGGGGGTGGAGCATGGATGGGGCTCTAAGATGGCATTTTGAACGGTGTAGAGACGCGTATTCGCGTCTTGGCGCTGAACGACTCAAGTCCTTCATTATAAACAATGTCAGCAACACCGAGACGCGAATACGCGTCTCTACACCGTTCAATTCACTGCTACTTTTTCCTTCACCGTTTCGTCTTGGCTTACCGGGGCTTTCACGTACTTGAAGTTGTTGTTTTGCAGCACGATGTTGCGGGTTTTGGCGCCTTTCAGCTTTAGGAAGGTCTCGGTGCCGGCGGCCGGAAACGAGTTGTACACGAAGGCGTCTTCGGTGTTGGTTAGCTCCAGAAGTGGGGTGGCGGTGGAGGGCATGGCGCTACGGATGCCGTCGAGCCAGAGCTGCTGCACGTTTTCGGCGCGCACGGCGGGGCCAGCGGCAGGGTTCACTTGCACGTTGTGGAAGGCGATGTTGCGCGCCTCCTTCACCGTGAAGCCCTGCTTGGCATCGATGTTCATGTTGCTGAACGTGACGTTTTCGATGGGCATTTCGGCCAGGCCGCTCAGCAGGCCGGCTTGATTGCCCTCGGCCGTAATGTTGCTGAAATGAATGTTACGGAACCGCGGCGTGCGCTCCGTGACGGGCTCGGCCGTGGAGTTGGCGTACTGCATGTCCAGCACAATGATCTGCTCACGGATGTTCTTCATCACCACATTATCCACCCGAATGTCCTCGACCACCCCGCCCCTACCGCGGGCCGTTTTGATACGAATACCCCGGTCAGTGCCGTCGAAGATGCAGTTGGAGATGGTGATTTTCTTCACGCCGCCCGACATCTCGCTGCCAATCACCACGCCGCCGTGTCCCGAGAGCATAGTGCAGTTGGTGATGGTGTAGTTTTCGGCCGGCACGTTCATCTTGCGCCCCGCCCGGTCCTTGCCCGATTTGATGGTGATACAGTCGTCGCCGACGCTGATGTGGCAGTTCGAGATGTGCACGTTGCGGCACGACTCAGGGTTAATACCGTCGGTGTTGGGCGAAGGTGGGTTGTTGATGGTGACGCCCGTGATGGTCACGTTTTCGCAGAACTCGGGGTTTACAGTCCAGAACGGCGAATTACGAATGATAATGCCTTCAATCTGCACGTTTTTGCAGTACATCGGCTGGATGAACGGCGGCCGCAAAAAGCCCCGCTCTATCACCCCGGGCAGATCGGGCTTCAGGATGTTAGCGTTGAGGCGAAAGAACTCCTGCTGCCACTTCGAATCCTGGCTTTTGCGGGAGGCACCCTCGGCGAAATCCCACCATTTTTTGCCTTGCCCATCGATGGTGCCACGCCCCTTGATGGTGATGTTCTCGGCTTTGTAGGCGTAGAAAAACGGCGAAAACGTCTTGACATCAATGCCTTCGTAACGCGACTCTACCATGGGCAGGTAGTCGTCGAAATTGTCGCTGAAGTAGAGCACGGCGCCGGCGCCGATGTCAATGGTGATGTTGCTTTTGAGGTGAATTGGGCCGGTTCGGTACTTGCCCGCCGGGAAGTACACCGTGCCACCCCCGGCCTTGGCGGCCGCATCAATGGCCTTCTTGATAGCGGCCGTAGCCAGCTTCGTGCTGTCGTTGCGGGCGCCATATTTCAGCACATTGTAGTACTGCTGCGCCTGTGCGGCTGTAGCACAAAGCAGGAGCAGCAAGCAAAGGCTACTGAGACGAAGGAAGTGGTGTTTCATATTAATTCATTAATACTGGACAGCACCCGGAACGGTCATGCTGAGCGAAGTCGAAGCATCTCGCGTGCTGATGTTGCAATGCTAAACGCAACGATTCGAGCGAGATGCTTCGACTTCGCTCAGCATGACCGTTCTGAATGCGTCATACGCTCAGAATGACGCTTATTACTACGGTTTAATGGGAATTCAACCATCAGCTTGGAAGCTTGGCGGTGGCTTTTCTCAGTTCTTTGCCGTGGTAGATTTCTTTGCCGTCGGCGAAGATGCGCAGGCCCTGGCCTTTGTTGTACTTGGTGCCGGTTTTGTCCCAGAGCACCGTGAGCAGACGGCCGTGGTAGCGTACTTGGTCGAGGCAGAAGTAGTCCCACTTGCCTTGTGGCACCAGCGGAAATAGCTCCACTACATTGTCGGGACGGGGTTTCAAGCCGATTAGGCCGGTGATAATGAGGTCGGCGAAACCGGAGTGATTGTAGTAGCTGCTGCGCGGGTTGTCGCCCTTTAGCCACTCGCCGTTCTTTTCGTCCTGGTACTCGCCGATGTAAGGCACGCCGTTTTTCTGGTGCGACTGCGCGTATTTGCGCAGCTCATCATAGTACACTTGCGCGCTCATGCCGTCCTGGTTTTTGTACTCGGTGAGCAGGTTGGCGAGGCCTTTCAGGGTTTGAGTGGTGGCGTAGGGCCACACGGCGCCGTCCCACTCGCAGCCGTGGCCCGAGCCATGGGTACGGAAGCCGGGCGCGCGCCGTTCGGCGGTAGTAAGGCCCCACGGAGCCCGGAAGCCAGCTGTGTCGGTTAAGTGCGTCCACTGCTGGGCGTAGGTGGGTTTGTCGGCGGGCAGCGAGAAGTACCACGGAATGTAGCCGAGTTCTTCACGCGCTTCGCAGAGGCCACCTTTTTCGTATTGCACTTTGAAGAAGGTGCCCTTCTCGTCCCACAAGGTGCGCTGCACGTCGGCACGAAGCTGCTTGGCTTTCCGCGCATACTTGGTTTGCAGCGTGTCGTTTTTCGCCAGCTTAGCCATAGCCGTCATGGCCTTGGCGTTGCCGTACATGTAGCTGTTGATGGTGGGGCGCATGTTCTTTTCCTTGCGCCCGCCGCTGATGGATTCCTCCATGGCGTCGCGCACATCAAACTGCCAAAACATGCCATTGGGCAGCATCTTTTCCTTTTCCCACTGCCGGTAATCGGCGTTCAGCACGGGCAGCAACTCTTGCACCATGGCCTTGTTGGGGTTCACCAGATACATACTGTACACGGCATCCTGCAACCAGCTGCTAAAGGCGTGCAGCTTGGGTTTGGGCTGCTTGGGGTCGGCGAATAGCCAGAACCGCAGATACTGGTCGATGTATTGCGGGTCGTGTAGCCAGCGGCCTTCGTTGAGGTGATGCCCCAAGGCGCTGCTGATGGTGTTGTGCTTGCCCGCGTGGTTCATTGGGGTGATGAACTCCGTGAAAACGTAGCCGTCGGGCGTTTGCTTGAGGTGCTTGCGGTAAGTCCACCAGCGGTAATAATACGTCTGTTGCAACACCGAATCGGGGCACTCAAACAGCGGCACTTGCTCGGCCAACCAATCGGCAGCTTGCGCATTAGGCACGTGGTTGACGACCGTTTCCTGGTCCATGCTATTGAACCAAGCCACGCTGGAACGCAGCTTATCGGTGGTCAGCACGAAGGGCGCGCGCTGTTGCGCTACAGCCGCGTTGGGAGCTTGCCAGCCGAGAAATCCGAGGAAGAAGAGAAGGGCTTTGGTTTGCAACCGCATGGTGGGGGTTAAGGCCTTTCGGCAGTTCTTACTCAAATAACCAGTCTATTTCCTTGGCCTGCTCGCCCCCGCCGCCGAGGCCGGCGTTGTAGGTGCGAATGGGCTGGTTGGCATCCACGAAGCCCAAGAGCAAGCAGGCGCCTTTGCCCATGTTCAGCGTGTGGGTGCCCGCTTTAAAGGAAAAGGTGTGTACGTTCACGGAGGGCATGCCCGGCACCACCACGGCATTGGCAATCTTGATGTCGGACTGGCCGTAGTCGTTGGCGCTGGCGTCGGTTTCCAGTTGAGGCGTCGGTAGATACCGGGGGCTTTTCTGGTTGAAATAGCCGACCAGCAGCTTCACGGGCTTGGTGGTGGTGAACCGCAGCTCCGTGCCTTCGCTGATTTGCTGCGCTTTGTTCATGCGCAAGCCTTTCAACTTCACTAGCTCCGGTGCTAGGTCCGTAATCAAAGCCGTGGTGTCGGAGAAGGCCGCTTGGCTGGTGGCAACGGCGTACGAGCTGCCCGCTTTGCTAAGCATTGTCACCGATGCGCTTGATAGCGCTACCGATTTCTTGGCCACTGCGCCCGTTTTCACGGCTTTCAGCGAGTCGATGTTGTGGTGCAGGTTCACTAGTTCTTTCTGGTACACCGGCAGCATTTCCACCCACGTTTTGTAGGTACCGTCCACGCCGCGCATCGGAATTTTGCGTTGCGATGTCTGCATACTGTTGGCGTACAGATAGGTGCCTTCAGTCAGTTCCACCAGCTTCTTCCAGTGCCCGATGCTGCGCTCCAGGTACGGTACGGCCTGTTCCAAGTCCGCTATGTTAGCGGAGTACTTGTAGCGTAGCACGCGCAAGGCAGCCTGCACTTTCTCGGCGTAGAAATTGGCCATGGCGTCCTGGCAGTACATGTCGTTTTTGAGCCGCGCAAATTCCGCCTGGTTTTTCGTGATGGCCGGCGCGGCCCGCTCGATGGCGGCTACGGCTTTTTGGCCGTGCGCTACCACTTCGGTAGCTATCTGCGGGGGCGTTTCACCGATGTGCGGTTCCTGCTTGGCTTCCTTGGCGGCATATTCGGTAATCATCTCCCCCTCCGGCGCTTCCGACTCATACAGGAGCGTGAACAGGCCGTAGCGCTTCGGGTTGATGAGTTGGCCCATGAGCATGCCCAGCGTCAGGGTCTGGCGGTTGCCGTCGGTGATGCCGTAGCGGCGCAGCAGCTTAGGCGATATTTCACCGGCCTGCTCGTAGGATTCCAGGATTTGCTTGCCGGCTTCCACATTGCAGCCGTACATCTCGCCGAGCTGGCGGCCCCAATACTCCACTTCGGCGGGGCGGTTGCGGTTGGCTTTCCAGGCGTAGCGCGCCCATTCCTTGTACCAAATCCAGTCCCGATCCACTTGCAGCAGGCGCTCGGGCACTTTGTCGGCAGTGTAGGGCCAGTCCCAATACGAGGCTTGCGGGTACAGGTGCAGGCCGTTAGCCTCGTAGATGTTGTGCATAGCCAACACGCTTTTCTGGATGAAATCGGCCGAGCCGTAGCGGAACGGCTCCAGGTTGGCCAGGATATGCACGTTCTCAATCTGCACCGTCCCGATGCGGCTTAGGCTGCGGTGCAACTCGGCCCACGGACCGCGGGGCTCGTAGGTGGTCAGGGCCTCGCCGTTGAATTTGGCTTCGGTGTAGAGATTTTTGTAGAGCGGCAGGGCGGCTTTCATCACCCGCGGCGCGTCGGTGTCGTGGGCGCGCAGCACGATGGGCGGCTGCGTGGTTTGGCCGAGGGCTTTGAGGCCGTCTTGCACGCCGGGAATAATGGTTTTGGTGAACCAATCCACGTCGTCTTGCCCCACTCCTTCCATGGCCTCGCCTAGCGCCACCATCAACCCCACATTGGGGTACTTCTCCACGAAAGCCGCAATGGACTTGCGCGTGTAATCGGCAATGAGTGGTACAATAGGCCGGTTACGGTCTTGGGTTTTGATGTTGTGTTTCTCGGCAAAAGGCTTCGAGACGATGATGTTGTAGAACATCTGAATCACCCAAATCCCGCGCTTGTCGGCTTCCTCGGTCAGAAAGCGGAACATCTCCTCGTTTTTCTTGAACGTGGCGTCGTCCACTTCCACCGCGTAGGGGTAGTCTTTGAGGCGCACCAACGAGGCAAACGGGTGCCCGTTCCAGAGGTAGAGCGAGTTCATGCGGTTGTCCACCAGCATGTCGAGGTACTTGATCCAGAGCTGCTTGTCGTAGAACCACGGAAACGCTTCGGGCGTGTACGGGTACTCGTACACGCCGCGGCCCGGCAGGTAGGTGGGCTTCTGCACCCCAATGCACGCCCCGCGCAGCACCATTTCCGGTTGGTCGGTGAGGGTGATGTTGTCGGTGAGCTTGCCTAGTGTTTTCACTTGCTCGGCCAGTTCCAGGCAGCCGTACAGCACCCCCGAGTTGTCGGTGCCGCTGATGACAGTGGTGTTTGGGGCAGAGGCAATTGTGAAGCCTTCTTTGCCGGGCTCTTTCGCCGGACTGGTATGGTACGTGGCGGCGGCTTGCTTTAGCAGTTCGTCGGTTGCCTGCCCAATCACGATTAGCCCGCTTTTCTTGGGTAGTTTGTCTTGCTGCACGGTTTTCACTTCGTAGCCGGCCGCTTGCAGGCTGGCTGCCAGCCGAGCAGCACCGAACTGCACGCGGGAATGCGCGTTTTTGGGCAGCAGAATGGTGCGGGTGGGCTGCTTGAGCGGCGGAGCGGCTTGGGCGCTGACCTGAGTTAGCAGCAGGCAGTTAATCAACAGAAAATACCTAGTAGCAAGACACTTCCATACACTCAAGTTCATGGGGGCTTCGTATTACGAGGTGTTGCAGGCGCACAACCGGGGGGTAGTTGGCACGCTGCGGGGTGGGTAGGTTGATCGGCCGCCGGACAGCAGGTCCGGATGTTATCAAAGATACCTGGGCGTTGCACCGCTAGCTTATATAATATTCTCACGCTGTTGTAGCATGTTGCCATCCGCAAAACCGCCCGCTTGGCTTGCTATTCGGCAATTGTTTTGTCGTATTGGCAGCAGAAAAAACCAGTCAATAAAAGCGTCTTGATGTTCCTTTCCATATTGCTTAACCTGTTGTTCTGGTGCAGCAAACCAGGGTATGGGCAGCGAGAAAACAGAACGGTCATGCTGGCGGAGCCGAAGCATCTCGCTAGTGTGATAAATCCTTTTGTCGGTTCAACGATTCGAGCGAGATGCTTCGGCTGCGCTCAGCATGACCGTTCTATAGGCACCAAAAACAGCTTTTTTGGCTACCGCCCACTCAACAGGGTATACTGTAGACTTACATACGCGTCCTAATTGACTGGTTGATTCGAGCCGGGGAGTTCAACTTAAACACCTGGTTGATGGGCTAGGAACACGCTTCTGCCTTCCGTTGTAGTGTTTGTGTTTGACTTCAAAACAGCAACTGGCATTGCTGTGACCAATACGCCTTTTCCAGGAAAGAAAGCGTGGCGCATACCTCGGCATTCATCCATGATAACATCCTACAGAGGGTCGAGAAAATGATATAGGTGTCGGCCGCTTTTGTGGCGTTACTTAGCTGCCGTTAAAAACCCACCTGGTTTATGAAAAAACACGTTGCTTCCCTTTTCTCCCTAGCCGCTTTGGTATCGACGCAGCAGGTTGCGTTGGCGCAGTATCCGCAAATCCCGCCCGACATCCAGAAAGCCAGCGACGCAATGATGGCCGAAGCGCGGAAGCAGTCGGACCTTGCCTGGGCTAAAGCCTACCCCATCATTCAGCAGGAGGCCCGGCAGGGCAAGCCCTACATTCCGTGGGCGGCGCGGCCGGTGGATTTGCCGCAGTCACCTACCCCGGCATTTCCGGGTGCGGAAGGCGGCGGGGCGTATTCGTTTGGCGGCCGGGGTGGCAAGGTGTACGTGGTGACCAGCCTGGCCGACAGCGGCTCCGGTTCGTTGCGCGAGGCTTGCGAGCAGGGTGGTGCCCGCACCGTGGTATTCAACGTGGCCGGCATCATCCGCATCAAGAGCCCGCTCGTCATCCGGGCGCCCTACATCACCATTGCCGGGCAAACCGCTCCTGGCGACGGGGTATGCGTGGCCGGCGAATCGGTGTGGATCAACACCCACGACGTAATAATCCGCTACATGCGCTTCCGCCGCGGCGAAACCAACGTGGGCCGCCGCGACGATGCCATCGGTGGCAACCCGATTGGCAACATCATGATTGACCATGTGTCGGCGAGTTGGGGCCTCGACGAAAACATGTCGATGTACCGGCACATGTACAACGACAGCACTGGCATTGCCGAGCAGAAGCTGCCGACGGTGAACATCACCATCCAGAACTCGATTTTCGCGGAGTCGCTCGATACTTGGAACCACGCTTTCGGGAGCACGCTGGGCGGCGAGAACTGCACGTTTATGCGCAACCTGTGGGCCAACAATGCGGGCCGCAACCCGTCTATTGGCTGGTTTGGCGTGTTCAATTTCGCCAACAACGTGGTCTTCAACTGGGTACACCGCTCCACCGACGGCGGCGACTACCGGGCTATGTACAACATCGTCAACAACTACTACAAGCCCGGCCCGCTAACCCCGAAAGGTGCGCCCATCGGCTACCGGATTCTCAAGCCTGAATCGGGCCGGAGTAAGCTTGGATATCAGGTGTATGGCCGCGCCTATGTGGCCGGCAACATTGTGGAAGGCAACGAGAAAGTAACCCGCGACAACTGGGACGGCGGCGTACAAGTGGAAGAAATGGCCAATGCCGGTCAATACGCGCCCAACATGAAAGTGGTGCAGCCGCTACCCATGCCCGACCTAACCATTCTGCCCGCCGAAAAAGCATTTTCCTACGTGCTCGAAAATGCTGGGGCCACTTTGCCCAAGCGCGACCCGGTGGATACGCGGGTGGTGGAGCAGGTTCGGACCGGCAAAATCAACGCCAAGGAAGGCGTGAAGCTGCCCGAAACGCAGTTCAAGCACCGCCGCCTCCCCATCGACTCCTACAAGCAAGGCATCATCACCGACATCAGCCAAGTAGGCGGCTACCCCGAGTACAAAGGCTCGCCTTACAAGGACTCTGATAAAGACGGCATGCCCGATGATTGGGAAAAGAAGAACAACCTGAACCCGAAAGATGCTTCCGATGCCAGCAAAGTGCGCAGCAAAGAAGGCTACACCAACATCGAGGAATACCTGAACAGCATCGTGCCCATAAAGCAGGTGAAGCCCCAAAGCTGAAATCTTCAGGCTAAATACTTGCCGAACCTTACAATAAGAACGCCCTAAGAAAGAGAAGACCATCATGCCAAGTGGAGCCAAAGCCTCGCGCGTGCTGACGTTCGAGCGAGATACTTCGACTGCGGCAACGCCTACGCTCAGCATGACAATACCTTCTGCTCAACGTCAGCACGCGCGAGGCTTTGGCTTCGTTGCATCCCTCTGGCTTGAGGCGCCACATGCTCAGCATGGCGGTCTTTTTCAGTGAATCCTGATTTCTAGTTGCATACTGTGCGCAAACCAAACCTACTTTTTCCCCTGCTCTTATTGCTGATCAGCATCGGACCCATCAATTTGGTGGATGCGCAAGGCAATAAACCACCCAAAGAGCTGCCGCCTATTTCCAGTGACGCGCAAGGAAAGCTAGTGTATGCGCCCGATTCCTTGGGCAATCGGATTCCCGACTTCTCGTACTGCGGCTACCGGGCCGGCGAGCAAGCGTTGCCGCTGGTGGCTATCCGGGTGGTGGTGCCGGTGCAGACAGGAGATGCTACGGCGCGCATTCAAGCGGCGCTGGACTATGTAGCGGGGTTTCCCGTGGGGAAAGATGGATTTCGTGGGGCCGTGCTGCTGCAACGCGGGAAGTATGAGGTGGCCGGCCGGCTGTTGCTGCGGGCCTCGGGCGTGGTGTTGCGAGGCAGCGGCATGGGCGAAGAAGGTACCACCGTCATCGGGACGGGCTACAGCCGCGACAACCTGATAACGATAGCCGGCCGCAACGACCGGAAACTGGACGCCGCCCAACCGATAACCAACGACTACGTGCCCGTAAATGCCCGCACAATGCAAGTGGCCAACCCTAGCGCCTTCAAAGTCGGGGACCGGGTGCGGGTGCAGCGGCCTTCCACCGCGGCCTGGATTCAGAAGCTGGGCACCCAATCGTTCGGCGGAGGCGAGTCGGCGCTAGGCTGGAAACCCGGCCAGCGCGACTTGTTCTGGGACCGGCAGGTAGTGGCCGTAGATGCCGTCGGCCTCACGCTGGACGCGCCCATCACCACGGCCCTCGACAAAACCTACGGCGGCGGCAGCATAGCCCGCACTACGTGGCCGGGGCTGCTAACGCAAGTGGGCGTCGAGAATTTGCGGCTGGAATCAGCAGTAGATGCCAGCAACCCGAAAGATGAAGACCACCGCTGGATGGCCGTGGTGCTGGAAAACGTGCAAGATGCGTGGGTGCGGCAGGTGGCGTTTCGGCGCTTTGCCGGCTCGGCGGTACTGGCCCACGAAACCGTCCGCCGCCTCACCGTAGAAAACTGCATTTCCACCGAGCCCGTGTCGGAGATTGGGGGTGAGCGGCGCAATACCTTTCTGACCAAGGGCCAGCAAACGCTGTTTCAGCGGCTGTATGCCCAATCCGGATACCACGATTTTGCCGTGGGCTACTGCGCGGCCGGCCCCAATGCTTTCGTGCAGTGCGAGGCCGAAGACGCCTACAGTTTCAGCGGCAGCATTGATAGTTGGGCTTCAGGCACTCTATTTGACATCGTGAAAGAATACGGCCAAGCCCTGCGCTTCGGCAATCGGGAGCAAGACGGGCAGGGTGCTGGGTGGGCCGCCGCCAACAGCGTGTTCTGGCAGTGCACCGCCGCACGAGTGGACTGCTACCAGCCGCCTACGGCCCAAAACTGGGCGTTTGGCACGTGGGCGCAGTTTGCCGGCAACGGGCACTGGGAACAGTCCAACGAGCACATTAAACCCCGCAGCCTGTACTACGCGCAGCTGCAAGACCGTCTCGGGGCCGCCGTAGCCAGCCGCGCCATTCTGCTACCGATATCCACCGAGGCCTCTAGCAGCCCGCCGGTATCCGTAGCGCAAGAGCTAACGAAATTGTCGGTGCAGGCTGCCCCTACCGTGCTGGCGTTCATTCAGGCCGCCCCGAACCGGCAGCCGATTGCCATTCAGACTACCGCGCCCACCATCGATAAATTGAAGGTAAAGCCGGCCGCCAAACCTACTTACGCCGCACCGCTGCATGTGGAGCGCGGCGTAGTGATGCGCGGCAACGCCCTCGTGACGGGCCGCCGGCAGGAAGTGCCGTGGTGGAACGGTAGCGCCCGGCCTTACGGGCTGCGCAACCCCAAACCGCACGTCACCCGCTTCGTGCCGGGCATGATGGGCCGCGGCCTCACCGATGACCTACCGGAAATGACGGATTCCATGCGGGCCGACAACGTGGTGGCGCTGGCGCACAACTACGGCTTGTGGTATGAGCGCCGCCGCGACGACCACGAACGGGTGAAACGCATGGATGGCGAAGTGTGGCCGCCATTCTACGAGCTTCCCTTCGCCCGGACTGGTACGGGCACCGCCTGGGACGGCCTCAGCCGCTACGACCTCACCAAGTACAACCGTTGGTACTGGAGCCGGCTGGCCGAGTTTGCCGACCTAGCCGATCAAAAAGGGCTCGTGCTACTCAACCAGCACTATTTTCAGCACAACATCATCGAAGCCGGCGCCCACTACGCCGATTTCCCGTGGCGGCCCGTCAACAACATCAACAACACTGGTTTCCCCGAACCGGCTCCCTACGCCGGCGACAAGCGCATCTTCATGGCCGAGCAGTTCTACGACGTTTCAGACCCTACGCGGCGGCCTTTGCACCGGGCGTACATCCGGCAATGTCTCAACAACTTCGTGGGCAAAACCGGCGTCATTCACTTGATTGGGGCCGAATTCACGGGTCCGCTGAGCTTCGTGCAGTTCTGGCTGGATACCATCAAAGAGTGGGAAACGGAAACCGGCCAAGCGGCTACTATTGCCCTAAGCACCACCAAAGACGTGCAAGACGCCATTCTCGCCGACCCCGCGCGAGCGGCCATAGTTGACGTCATCGACATCAACTACTGGCACTACCAAGCCGATGGTACCGCTTACGCGCCAGCGGGCGGGCAGAATTTGGCGCCGCGCCAACATGCCCGTTTGCTTAAGCCCAAGCGCAGCTCGTTCGAGCAAGTGTACCGAGCCGTGCGCGAGTACCGCAAGCAATTCCCCGACAAAGCCGTCTTCTACTCCGCCGACAGCTACGATGCTTTTGGGTGGGCGGTGCTGCTCGCGGGCGGGTCGTTGGCGTCGGTGCCGCAGGTTTC
This sequence comes from uncultured Hymenobacter sp., assembly GCF_964242765.1. NCBI lineage: Bacteria > Pseudomonadati > Bacteroidota > Cytophagia > Cytophagales > Hymenobacteraceae > Hymenobacter > uncultured Hymenobacter sp. The sequence continues at coordinate 200,818 of NZ_CAXTBM010000001.1, read as the reverse complement.
GGATGCGCGCTTTGCTGCGGCCGTAGCCAGCATGGCGCCCGTGGAGCCGAGCGGCCAGCCGGCCGGCCAATGGCTGATGAGCGACGGCAAAACCGGCTTGTTGGTGTACCGTGAGAGTGCGGCGCCAGTTGAACTCGACTTGTCGGCTCTGAAAGGCACATTCGTGGTCCGCCACATCGACCCGAAAACGGGCAAAATTTCTATCTCCATTGAGACTGTGAAAGGCGGCAAGCGCATCACCTTAACCAAGCAGCCCGCTGGCGCCGAAGTGGTCTGGCTGCAGAAGAAATAGCTATGAAGCAGCTTCTACACCGCCTCCGCACACTATGTAGAGACGTGACACTTCGTGTTGCCGAAGCCGCGCCGTTCAAACAAGCATTATTAACAACGTCAGCAACGACGAGACGCGAAGTGTCGCGTCTCTACACTGTCCTATTCGTGGCGCTGCTTGGTTTGCTAGTAAGCGTACCGGCGCAGGCCAACGTGGTATTGCCGCGGGTGCTGGCGCACAACATGGTGCTGCAAAGCAACAAGCCGCTTCCTATCTGGGGGCAAGCCGCGCCGGGTGAAACCGTTGCGGTGCAGTTTGCAGGCCAACAGGTTAGCGCCGTGGCTGATGCGACTGGGCACTGGCAGGTGCTATTGCAACCCTTGGCAACTTCTAGTACTCCCGCGGAGCTGGTGATTAGTGGCCGCAACACCATTCGGCTGCGCAATGTGCTGGTGGGCGAAGTGTGGCTGTGCTCGGGGCAGTCGAATATGGAATACACCATGCGCAAGAGCAGTAAGGTGACGCTCCCGCCAACGGCAGACGCCACTCCGGTCAGTGAACTAGAGCGCGCCCACAACCCTCTGATTCGGATTTTTCTGGTGAACCGCAAGGAGCTCGCCAAGCCCGATTCGTTGCACCGCGGCTGGAGCGTCGCGCAGGATTCGGCGCTTCGGTCGTTTTCGGCACCGGCCTATTTCTTCGCCAAAGAGCTGAACCAGCGCTTGAATGTGCCGATTGGCGTCATTTCCTCGGCCGTACCGGGCAGCCGCATCGAGCCGTGGATTGCGGAGGCGGCCTTCCAGCAGGATTCATATTACGCCACTCAAAAAGTGGATGGTGACCCCGGCAAGTTCTACGAGCCCATGATTCGGCCGCTGGTGTCGTTTGCGGTGCGTGGTTTTTTGTGGTATCAGGGTGAAAGCAACTGCTTTCTGGCTGAAACCAGCACCTACACCCACAAAATGAAGACGCTGATAGAAAGCTGGCGCGCCGCGTGGCAAGATTCTACCCTGCCTTTCTATTATGTGCAACTGGCGCCGTTCAAGTACTCGGAGTCGAAAGGCAAAGTGGAACTGACGCCGGAAACGCTGCCCAAATTCCGCGAGGCGCAGGAAGCTGTTCTGCAATTGCCGCACACGGGCATGATTGTCACCACCGACTTAGCAACCAAGCTCGATGACATTCATCCACCTTTCAAGTGGGAAATCGGGCGGCGGCTGGCCTTAGTGGCGCTGGCTTCCACCTACGCCCGGAAAGATGTGGAAGCTTCCGGGCCAATATTCAATAGCATGGCGGTGAAAGGCAAGGTGGCTACCATCTCGTTCAAGCCGCTGGGTGGGCGCCTAATCCGCAAAGACAGCAAGCCGCTTACCAACTTCCAAGTGGCCGGCGCCGATGGGGTATTCGTACCGGCGCAAGCGCGCATTAAGGGCAAAACCGTGCTGGTTTCCGCCTCTGGCGTGGCCGAGCCCAAAGCCGTGCGCTTCGGCTGGCACGAAGCCGCACAGCCAAATCTGTTTTCCAGTTCGAGGCTGCCGGCCCGGCCGTTCCGCACCGACAAGCCCGAACTCAAGGTGAGTGTCCACTAACTAACCGCTATGGTATATGCACCAAAATGTACTTACCCGTCGTGCGTTTCTTACATCGGGCGCCTTACTAACCGCGGGGCTGCTGTTGCCGTGGTCGGCAGCGGTGGCCCGGAGCAAGAAGCTGTCCTACAAGATTGCCGTGGTTGACTTGATGATTCTGAAGCGGCAGAAGCTAGGCGCCTTGCAGCTCACCAAGGATATCGGGGCCGACGGCGTGGAAGTGGATATGGGTGGCTTGGGCCAGCGCGAAACCTTTGATAGCCAACTGGCGAAACCAGAAATCCGGCAACAGTTCCTCGACAAAGCTCGCGAACTGAACCTGGAAATCTGCTCATTAGCCATGACGGGCTTCTACGCCCAATCGTTTGCCACACGCCCCACTTACCAGCGCATGGTGCAAGACTGCATCGACACGATGAAGGCCTTGAACGTGAAGGTGGCATTCTTGCCTCTCGGTACGCAAGGCGACTTGGTGAAGAACCCCGAACTGCGCCCGGCCATCGTGGAGCGGCTGAAAGTGGTGGGCCGCATGGCGCAGAAAGCGGGTGTAGTGGTGGGTATCGAAACGGCGCTGGATGCTACCGGCGAGGTGGAATTGCTTCGCGAAATCAACTCCAAGCACATCCAGATCTATTTCAACTTCTCGAACCCGCTCAAAGAAGGGCGCGACTTGCACCAGGAGCTTAAAATCTTGGGTCGTAAGCGCATCTGCCAAATTCACTGCACCGACGAGGATGGCGTGTGGCTGCAAAATAATACCCGACTCGACATGAAGCGCGTCAAGCAAACGCTGGCCGAGATGAACTGGGAAGGCTGGCTGGTGATTGAACGCTCGCGCGACGCCAACGACGCCCGTAACGTGAAGAAGAACTTTGGCGCAAATACCACCTACCTGAAGTCTATTTTCCAGGCCAGTTAGGCAGGTTACTTTACGTGCTGACAGGAGCCAACGAATAGCAGAATAGTCAGGTCATTTATTGGCTACAAAGCCTGCTTTCAAAGTTTTTACGCTCTCCTTTAGCTAGCTGAAATTCAGAGCGCCGCCGCTTTACGTATTCGATTATCTAGTAGTTGTAAAATCACCTTATGGGATATGGTAATATCCTACAACAAGTTGGCTAAAACCTGTATATAGCCCCTCCGATGTACATGTAACTTGCTGCTGCACTGAAGTTACACGTCATTATGAAGAATTCATTAAGTGTTCTACTGCTAGCCGGCTTCTTATCCAGCGCTACCCTCGCTTCGGCACAGACGACCCCGCCAACCGAAACCAAAGAAGCTGCTTATACCCGGACCATCACCGAGCGAGCTAGCAAGATTGTAGTCACGCTCGGCGAGCTGAATTCGAAAGCCTCCATGCAAGTGCGGGATGTTGTTGCCAACCAGTACCGGCAGCTCAACGACATCCATGAAAAACAGAAAACGCAGCTAGCCGCCCTCAAAGCAAAACCCCAGGACGAGGCCACTAAAGTGGAAGCTGCCAAGGTGGAAGCTGAAACCACCGCCGCGCTAAACAAACTGCACGCGCAATACCTGAAAAAGCTCGGGCGCCACCTCTCGGCCGCGCAAATCGAACAGGTGAAAGACGGCATGACCTACAGCGTGGCGCCCAACACCATGCGCGCTTACAACGAGATGCTGCCCAACCTGACGGAAGCTCAAAAAGCGCAGATGCTGGCGTGGCTCCTAGAAGCCCGCGAGCATGCCATGGATGCCAGCACGTCGGAGAAGAAGCACGCGTGGTTTGGCAAGTACAAAGGCAAAATCAACAACTACCTCTCGGCCGCGGGCATCGATATGAACCAAGCCGGCAAAGACTGGCAAGCCCGCCGGGCGGCCGAGGGCAGCAAGTAAGCAAGCATTCCAAAGCATGCGTTTTCCCACAAATCAATTGCTATGACCCGTTTTGTACCCCAACTTCCCACCCGCCCGCTTAGCGTTAGTCAGCAAGCGGCCTACGCCCTATTAGCAGGCTTTTTACTGAGTGCGGGGGCCGTCAGTGCCACGGCTAGCAGTGCGGCGGGCGCCCCGCTCCCCTCCGCTTCCGTGGCCTTCATGAACCTCACTGGCACGGTGCGCGATGCCAAGGGCGAAGGTATTCCGGGCGTGAGCGTGGTGCTGAAAGGCACTACCACCGGCACCGCCACCGATGCCAAAGGCGTGTTCCGCATCAACGCGCCGACCGGCAACGAAACGCTGGTGTTCAGCTCTATCGGGTTTAAAAAACAGGAAATAGACATTGCCGGCCGCACCTCGCTCGACATCGTGTTGGTGGACGACGCGGCGGCCCTCGACGAAGTAGTGGTAGTGGGCTACGGGACGCAGTCGAGGGTAAGTTTGACGGGCGCGGTGGCTACCGTGGACATGAAAGCCATCGAGGAGTTACCGGTCGGTAGCCTCTCCACGGCTATAGCCGGGCAACAGCCGGGCGTCGGCGTGAGTGGCGGCACCGCCCGCCCCGGCGACAAAGGCCAGATTACGGTTCGCAATCCTGTCATCCTCTCCAAAGATGGTGGTACCCTTCGCCCGCTCTACGTGATTGACAACGTGGTGCGTACCGAGGAAGACTTCAACCTGCTCGACCAATCGGAGGTGGAAGCCATTTCGGTGCTGAAAGACGCCGCTGCCGCCATCTACGGGGCCCGCTCCAACCAGGGCGTGGTAGTGGTAGCCACCAAGCGGGGCAAGGCTGGCCCGGCCAAGTTCTCGTACAGCGGCTCGGTGGGCACGTCGGATGCGGCACAGCTGCCGGGTATGATGAGCGGCCTCGAGCACGCCACTTACCTCAACGACTACAATTTCTACCGGGGCCGCCTGGCCACGGACCCGTTGATTTATACGCCCGATGAGCTGGAGTATTTCGCCAACAACAGCACCAACTGGCTGAAGCAAGCGTGGAAACCTTCTACCCTTACCCGCAACGCGCTGAATGTGAGCGGCGGCAGCGACCGAGCCACGTACTTCGCGGGCGTGTCGTACAACCGCCAAAACGGCAACTTCGACAACATCAATTCCGACAAGTGGACGTTCCGGGCCAGCACCGACGTAACCGTAGCCACCGGCCTGAAGGCGGGCCTCTCGCTGAGCGGCGACATCTACAAGTCGCAGACCTACTACTTCAAGCAAGGCTCAGAAAGCGTGGACAACGACATGAGGTCGTTGCTTTGGACGCCGCAGTTCGGGGCCTTCTACATCGATGGCAAACCGGCCTATACGGCGCCAGGATTCACCAACACGAACAGCGTGGATGCCACCCACTTCTTTGAAGTGCAGAACTCCAACAACTATACCTCGCAGCGCAATACCGGCCTGAACCTGACGGCCAACCTCGACTACGATATTCCCTTCCTTAAAGGTCTGAAGGCGCGCGTGCTCTACAGCCGCACGCTCGACAACAACTTCGGCAAGCAGTTTGGCACGAGCTACGTCGTGACCGAGTACCGGGGCCTGGGGGAGCACCGGCACATTCCGGGCGGGGACGTGGTGCAGCAGCGCACCCTGCGCAACGGCGACATTATCCGGGTGGTGCCGAGCTACACGGATACGTATCAGTTCAACGGCTACCTGAACTACGAGCAGCAGTTTGGCCGGCACCACGTTTCGGCGCTGGCGTTTTTCGAGCAGGCCGAAACGCACTTCGACGAAACGAAAAGCTACCGTACCGGGGTCGTGCCGGGTGGCCTCGACAACATGCGCTTTGCTACGGGTGAGCAAGTAACCGAGGAATCGGAAAGCGAATCGGGCATTCTTTCCTACGCCGGCCGCCTCAACTATAACTTCGCCAACAAGTACTTCGCCGAGCTGGCTTTGCGCTACGACGGCTCCACCAACTTTGCCCCCGAATACCGTTGGGGCCTGTTCCCCTCGCTGTCGGCGGGCTGGGTGATTTCCGAGGAAGAATTTTTTCCGAAAGGCAACGGCGTTAATTTCCTGAAAATCCGCGGCTCGGTGGGCTTGCTGGGGGGTGATGCCACCCGCGCCTACAACTGGCAGGAAAACTACCGGTTCGAGATTGGCAAAGGCGCCGTATTCGGCGGCAACGCCGACCGGACCCTCACGGTGGCACCCAACAATGCGCTGGCCAACCGGGCCGCACGCTGGGACGACAACCGCAAGTACAACGTGGGCATCGACGCCCGTTTCCTAGACAACCGCCTCTCCTTGAGCGCAGATGGGTTCTACGACCAGCGCCGCAACATGCTCACGTTTCTTACGGGCTCGGCACCGCTGCTGATTGGCGCGCCCCTGCCGTCGGAAAACTACTCGTCTATCGACGGTTTCGGCTACGAGCTGTCGGTGGGCTTCGGCGACAAAATCACCAACGACTGGTCGTACCGGGTGAACACCTTCCTCTCGTGGAACGACAACAAGCAACTTAAAGTGGACGTGGAGCGGGGTAAAATCGGGCAGTGGAACGACCCAACCGGCCGCTCACAGGACCCTGGCGTATCGGGTTTCCAGTACCTGGGCATGTTCCGCACCCAGGAAGATGTTGACGCGTATCTGGCTGCAAATCCCAACTACACCTTGTTTGGCGACAAGCCGGCGCCCGGGATGCTGTACTACCAAGACATCCGCGGCCCCAAAGATGCCTCGGGCCAGTACACCGAGCCCGACGGCAAGATCACCGAAGACGACGAAACCTACCTGAACAGAAAGGCCAGCAACCACTACGGCGTCGGCCTCAACCCGAGCATGAGCTACAAAGGCCTGACCATTCAGCTGACGATGGGCATGTCGTTTGGGGGCCAGGCCTTGGTGGAAGGTGCGGCCCGCACGGTAGCCACGGCTACCGCCAACCGGCCCGAGTTTTGGGCCGACCACTGGACCCCCGACAATCCGGACGCTGAGTTTCCCGCGCCCTTCACCAGCAACAGCTACAACCGGAACTCGGAATTCTGGTTCCGCAACTCGCTGACGGCTAGTATGCGCAACGCCACTATCTCCTATAATCTGCCCACCGCCTTCGTGAGCCGCGCCAACATCAGCAGCGTGAAAGTCTTCTTCGTGGCCGTGAATCCGATCAACTTCTACAATCCCTACAGCTACAAAACCTATGGGGGCGCCTACGACGCGTACCCCACGTTGCGGTCGTTGTCGCTGGGTTTGAATGTTGGCTTCTAATTTCTTCTGAACTCATGAAATTCACCCGCATAGCTGCTCTACTCGCTTTTTCCGCTTCCGCGCTGACCATAGCGGGCTGCAAAGACACCCTGGATAAGATTGACCTTTCGGCCGCCAGTGAAGAATTGGTTTTCCAGAACGAAACCATTGCCTTCCTCAACCTAAGCTACATCTACGACCAGAACCTACCCACCTGGTTCGGCCAGACGGGCGTGGGCATTGGTAGTCAGAATCCGAGTGGGTTGTCGGATGAAGCGGCCTCGGACAACGATTACCTGCGAGGCACGGTGACGCAGAATACCGTAACGGATTTTGGCGTCGCGCTGGCTGCCAACAACAACTACGGCAAGATCCGAACCATCAACATGTTTATCCGGGGCCTCGACCGGTCGCCGATTCCGACGCAGCCGCGCAACCAGCTTAAAGGGGAGGCCCTGTTCTTCCGCGCGTACCGCTATTTCGACTTGGTGCGCGTGTACGGCGGGGTGCCGCTGGTGCTCACGCCGCAGCAAGCCGTAGGCCCGGAAGCCCGAGACGCCGCCTATCTGCCGCGCAACACCACCACCGAATGCTTCAACCAGATTACCGCCGACCTGGATTCGGCCATTGCCTACCTGCCCGGCAAGTGGACCGCCAATGGCACCTGGGGCCGCATCACGAGCGGAGCCGCTGCGGCTTTCAAAGCCCGCGCCCTGCTCTACGCCGCCAGCCCGCAGTTCAACCCCTCCGATGAGGCCGCCAAGTGGCAAAAGGCCTTTGCCGCCAGCCAGCAGGCCCGTACGTTGTTAAGCGCCAATGGCTTCGGCCTGCATGCCTCCTTCGACCAGCTGTGGTTTCAGGAAGCCAACAACCCGGAAGCCGTGCTGGTAACGGGCTTCAATACCACCACCAATGGCACCCAGCCCGCTAAGAACAACCAGTACGACAACAGCACGCGGCCTTCCTACACCGGTACCGGCGGCGGCTCCAACCGGCCTACCTGGGATTTGGTGCAAGCCTTCCCGATGCTCGATGGCAAGAAGCGCGGCGAATCGACCAAGTATCCGTACAACTTGCAGCAGTTCTACAAAAACCGGGACCCTCGGTTTGGCAAAACCATTGCCTACAACGGGGCAACTTGGCCTTTGAACGGCAACGCCAACTACAAAATCTGGACTTATCTGCGGGGTACTACCAGCGTAGAGCCCTCCGGTGCCACTCTTACCAGCTTCTACCTGCGCAAAGCCATCAACCCAACGGCAGCCGCTAATAACGCCAATATTATCGGCACCGACTGGATTGAGATTCGCTATGCCGAGGTGCTGCTGAACCTGGCCGAAGCCGCTTGCGGTGTGGGCAACCTCACCGAGGCTTACACCCAACTCCGGGCTATCCGGGCGCGGGCCGGTATTGAAGCCGGCACCGGCGACTATGGTTTGCAGGCGGGCATGAACCGGACGCAGATGTTCGATGCCATCCTGTACGAGCGGCAGATTGAGTTGGCCTTCGAAGGCAAGCGGTTCTGGGATTTGCGGCGCTGGCGCAAGATGGAAAGCACGCTCAACGGTAAGCGCCGCTCAGGCCTGATCATCACCCTGAAGGCCACCGGCGTCCCCGCCGATTTCGCCACCACCCGCGACAACCTAAACATCGACCAAGTGTATACCGACTATTTCACCATCACGACTCGGGTACTGGATACAAATACAGCTTCGACTTTCCCTAATGGCATCAACTGGAAGCCGGAATACTACTTCCTTGCGTTGCCCCAGGCGGCCATCGACAACAACCCGGAGCTTGTTCAGAATAACACCTGGGGCGGAGCTTTCGACCCGTTGTTGTAAACTCGTTATCTGACGCCAAGTAACTACTACACACCAGCGGCCCGGAAACTTTCGTTTTCGGGCCGCTGGTGTGTAGTGAACCTCTCCTACTGACGGGCAACTACTTACTGAAGGCGATTATACCTCGCTTGCCTCGACATTTATTTTCTCTCCGAACTCACTTAAGCATCAGAGTTTTATTGGTAAGACCCTCTGCTTTGCCCCTGCTCTCTTGTAACACTGGTACTACCATAGAGACAACTGGATGCTCGTTAAAAACAAAGAAGGACCAGCCAACGGCCAGTCCCTCTTCCACAACCAAAACACCTAAAAAAATAATCTTTCTGATAGAGTCACAAACAACTATCAGGCCAAAACATTAAGGAAAATCTCATACCTAGCCTTGGATTATCCTCTTCAAGAAAAAGGTCTCCCGCAACGAGCGCAGGAGACCTTTTTCTTGAAAGAAAGAAGAGCTTTACGTACTAAAGCTTTTTGAAGCTATTCTTTTACTACCCGGCTCACAATCCGGGACCCGGCTACGTCAACCGTTATCAGATACACGCCCGGGGCTATACCAGGCAAATCGAGCTGCGGCTGATTAGCACCTACCCGTACTTGCACTGGCTTGGTGACCACCGTACGCCCCAGCAAGTCGGCCACTTTCACGGTAGCAATGCCAGCAGCCCGCGACTCGAAAGAAAGCGTAATAGCTTCCTTGAAAGGATTGGGATAGTAACCAAACGTTTCGGCTACGAGGGCCGCGGGTTGGTTGCTGAGTACAATACTTAGGTCGCGGGCACCACGGAACACTTGGCCCCGAATTTCGCCGCCTGGGTACATAGCCGTGTGGATGTTAGCATAGATGCTGTCGCGCCGGAATTGCAGTGCCCGACGGGCCGTGAAGTTGGATGTAGCGTTAGGAGTAACATTACCAGTAGGTTGCCAGAAGCCCTGGGCCGAGATAGCCGCACCACCAGTTGGCGTGTAGAAAGGGCTTAGATCGAATACCACCGGGCCCGCCTGATTGCGCAAACCAGTATGGAAGTGTCCGCCCACAACGGGCCCGCTTAAGCCGCCCCAGGCCAAACTGAAGTGCACGTTGCTTTGGTCGCGGTCCATGCTCACGAAGCCAGAGCCGTAGCCTGCACTCGGATTAGGCGTGGGCCGCTCCTGCGAGCCGTTCATGGAGATAGTATAGCCCTCGCGCGCCAGCCGGTATACTTGGCCTCGGATTTCTCCATTAGGATTGGCCGCAGTAGTGAAAACGACGTTTACCCCACCCGTCAAAAACAAATTAATTAACTCTGTACCTAGCGTGGAAGAGCCGGTCGGCGGAGTAAATGTTATGCCAAAGGCAGAAGGAGCGCCCGTTAAATTGATGCTGGTTATTAGATCGGCTGGGGTGTTGGCTTGACCAACCTCCTTGGCATATACATCAAGCGTGGTAGGCGCGGCACTCAGGCCGGTATGCGCTACCCGCACGCGCAGGGTGTCGAATGTGCTGTTGAGTTGCAGCACGGCCACGCCTTTACCCGTTGCGGTACCAGCTGGCACCAACTGAGCTGCATCGAGGCGGACATCATGGCTGATAAAGCGGGCTTCCTGGAATAGTTGTCCCCGAATTTCACCGCCGGGGTTAGTGGCGGTGTGCACATTGATGTAGATCTGTCCGGCCTTCATGGCCGCAACAATAGCCGGCGTAGGCGTGACTTCGCCTTCAATGACGTTACCACTAATATAAGGCATCAAATCCAGCACCACAGGGCCGGCTACGCCCACTGCTCCCTGGTGGAAGTGGGACATGGTGATAGGGCCGCTCAGGCCAGCTACCACTACCCTAAACTTGATTCTGTCTTGGGATTGTGACAGATTGAACGTACCGATACCAACACCGTTGGTTATTACGGGTGGTACTTCTTGTGTGCCCGAAAGCGTGGCCACAAACTCCTCATCCTTTTCCAACTCGATTTGCCCCCGAATTTCACCACCTGGGTTGGCGGCCGTATGCACATTTAGGTAGTAGCCGCCCCGCAGGTAGCGGTCCAGCTTCCCCCGGTCGATATCGGCGCCGGTGAGGAACCCTTGAATGCGGTTGCCCCGAATGAAACGGAACAAGTCCGTTACAACCGGACCCGACACTCCCCGAAAGCCTAGGTGCGTGTGAGCGGCGACAATGGGGCCGCTGAGGCCACTGAAAGAACCGGAAATAAACAGCGTGTCGCGCCTGGCATTCAGCGTGAAGCTGGCGGCTCCGCGAGCCGTTGTTGTTACGGCTGGCACTTCTTGCGCTCCATCCAAGGATGAGCCTAACAGCAAGTGAGCCCGCAGGTGGTCGGCCTGCGAGTTGAAACTGAGCAGCAAGATCAACAAGCCAGTCAGCAGATGCGTAAGTTTTTGTTGCATAGCAAATTAGAAGAAGGAGGTGGAAATGAACCTACTCAGTAGTACTGCTAAGGCTGAGATTTGTTTAAATATATAAATAGATAATTCAATCAACAGTTTTGCGCTATTGCCGGGCGCTCCATCACGCGTAGCGTACTTTGCAGTTCTAGCCTATTGGCTTTTTCCTTTCACCTTATTTCCATTAACAGCATGGAAGCTCCCAATCCTGACTTCATGCGCGAAGCCATTCGCCTTTCCATCGAAAAAATGCAGGCCGGCTACGGTGGCCCCTTCGGAGCCGTTGTGGTAAAGAACGGCACCATCATTGCGCGCGGCTTCAACCAAGTCACCAGCACCAACGACCCTACCTGCCACGCCGAAGTCGATGCCATCCGGAAAGCCTGCGCCACGCTTAACAGCTTTCAACTCGACGACTGCGACCTGTATACTTCCTGTGAACCGTGCCCCATGTGTTTGGGCGCCATTTACTGGGCCCGGCCACGCCGCGTGTTTTACGGCAACACGAAACAAGACGCCGCGGCTGTTGGCTTCGATGATCAGTTTATCTACGACGAAATAGAGAAACCCCTTGCACAACGCCGTATTGCTATGACCGAATTGTTGCGCGACGAGGCGGCCGCTGGCTTCCAAGCTTGGGAAGTCCAAGAAGGAAGAAATAAATACTAGGAATTATTATAAATTATTACACCCTGCATCAGCAAACTTAATGGTTTGTTGATGCAGGGTGTTTTGCATCCCGACAGTTGTCATACAAATTTAGAGGCTAAAACCTTGATAAATAGCATAAATCAATTGTCTTTTTTTGTTTTAAGAACTTTTTTCAACCAATTGGATATTATTGACCTATAAATAACAAAGTACAATTGCCTAACCTCAATAAGGCTTCTATATTTGCTTTGAGACCTAGGCTTGCTTAGACGTATGATTGGACTGGAGTTGATTGATTATGTTGGATAGTGTCCTTACAGGCTTGGCCCTGATATCTTTTAAGTAATTACCACAATCTGTACTACATGAAAACACTTTACCTCCCATTCAGTCGGATGCGAGCCTATCTGAAATCTTCCGGTAAAGCGCTAGTGCCAGCAGCCTTGTTATTAGGCTTGGCACATACTGCTCAGGCACAATTTCCCCGCAACGAAACGTTCAAAACCGACTCGGCACCTAATTTCACGCTTAGTGGCGCACGCCTCACTGGCACTGGCACCGCTGGTGATGATGCCATAGGCCAGGGCTATTTGCGCCTTACCAGCAATGCCCAAAATACTGCGGGTTCTATTGTCGATAATGTAGGCTTTGACGCTCCTGACGGCTTTACCATCTCTTTTGAATTTTTCGCTTACGGTGGTACCGGAGCTGACGGCTTCAGCGTATTCTTGGTAGATGAAGCCGGTCAGCCTAGCACCGGCGTCCGTATTGGTGCCACGGGCGGGTCGTTAGGTTACGCCCAGAAAACAATTGACCCCGTTGCCCCAGGCGTTTCCAGAGGATATATTGGTATTGGTATCGACGAATTTGGCAACTATGCCAACCCTACCGAAGGGCGCGTTGGTGGTCCGGGCCCCACTCCTGATGCGGTATCCATCCGGGGTGCTGGCGATGGTTCTAGCGCTACTGACTACCCTTATATCGCTGGCACAGCCTTAAACCAACTCGGCTTCAGCCTAGATGTACCTACTGCCCGAGCGCAACCGGGTTCCCCAGACTACCGACGGGCGTTTATTGACGTGGTACCAATCGGTTCTGGCGCTACTAGAACGTATCGGATAACTGTACGAATACAGCATGGTAACGTGGTTACCACAACTGTTGATAATGTTACTGTATCTACACCGCCAGACAGGCTCCGCTTAGGTTTTTCGGGCTCTACGGGCGGCTCGACTAACTTCCACGAAATTCGCAATTTGAATATCGTGCAGGCGCCGTTTGCCAACGATGACTTGGCGGCCACGCGCTACGACCAGCCAGTTACGGTAAACGCTATCAGCAACGATATATTTCCGGGCACCGGGTTTCAACTTGGCTCTCTAGACCTGGATTTCAGCACACCGGGCGTTCAGAACACGTTCGCAGTGCCAGGCGGCACTTTCACGGCCGATACTAATGGTCAGGTAACCTTCACTCCAACTGGGAGCTTCGCCGGGACGATAACCATTCCGTACACGGTTAGCGACGTACTTAATCAAACAACTTCCACTTCGAGCCCAGCCAACATCACCATTGTGGTGCAAGGGGCTGATGTAGCAACTACCGTGAGCGGTCCTACATCGGCCAACCCTGGCTCAATCATCACCTACACCATAAGCACGAGCAACCTCGGGCCGGTTACGGCCGAGAATGTGGCTCCCAGCCTGCAACTCACCCCTAACCTACCTGCTGGCAGCGTGACTCCATCCAGCGGCACTTACAATTCTGGTACGGGTGTGGTCACGTTCACGCCTGTCACCAGCTTAGCTAGCGGAGCCGCCCCAATAGTCAACTCCGTAACTTTTACGGTGCCCAACAGCGGCACCGTCACGGGCACCGCCGCTTCTACCAACTCCATTCCAGACCCGGTTACGGCTAACAACACGGCCATAATTATCACCACCATTGCGGGCATTGCTAATGTAGGCGTGTCCTGCGCCACGCCCGGCAAAGACGGTCCGTTGACTGTAACTGCGGCAAATCAGATAGTCAACACCTATTATTCGGGCAACCTATCTGTGGCAGCAGGCAGCACAACAGTACGAGTGGGGGCAGTACGCAACGCTGCTGGCACAGAGGTTCCGATAGCCGCCGGAGATGTTGTGCTGATTATGCAAATGCAGGGTGCCGACCTTAATGTTACGGACACCAATGCCTACGGCGACGGGGTGGCCGGTGGGGCGGCCAGTGGAAACTTAACAGCTAACCTAACGGCTGGCCGCTACGAATATGCTATTGTTGAGGGTACAGCAGTTTCTGGAACCAACACTACGCTTACGCTGAAAAAGCCACTTGCCTACGCTTACGAAAACGTCACTTTCGGCAATATATCGGGCACTCAAACTGGCCAGCGCCGCTTTCAAGTTATTCGGGTGCCGCAATATTCCACTCTTACCATTTCGGGAGGCAGCATAACGGGGGCCACCTGGAACGGTACCAGTGGGGGCGTGTTGGTCCTGGACGTAGCGGGCAAGACCGTTTTTAGCGGTACTGCCTCCTTAAACATGGATGCTAAAGGCTTCCGTGGTGGTGGTGGCAAAGCGTACACCGGTGTAGCTAACGGCTATAATGCGGACGACTATCTCAACCTAGCTATTGACTCTCCAGCTGGAACCTCATCCGCTGGAGCACATGGTTCGAAAGGCGAAGGTACAGCAGGGACTCCCCGATATGTGTATAACGGAGGAACAGTAACAACAAGAGCAGCTGCCGAAGGGTATCTGAACGGCAGTACCGCGCAAGGGGCTCCCGGCAACGCGGGCGGTGGCGCTACTGATGCTTCACCCACCAATAACAGTGGCAACTCGGGTGGCGGCGGCGGTAGTAACGCTGGCAAAGGTGGTAGAGGCGGTTATGGTGCCGGCACGGGCACTAATGGCAGTGGAGCCCGCGCCTTTGGCGGTGCTGCTTTCGCGGGTAGCTCTTCCGTGTTGGTGATGGGCGGTGGCGGCGGTGCTGGTGCAACCAATGCTACAACAGTGGCCGAATATCTGAGTAGTGGAGGCATCGGCGGCGGCATCATTATCCTGCGGACGGGTTTGGTAACGGGCACTGGCACTATAACGGCTAACGGTGGAGCTGCTCCTGGTGTACCCAATTCAACCGAAGGCGGCGGCGGCGGCGGCGCCGGGGGTACGGTAATGCTGCTAGCAACCCCTCCTACGGGCGTAGCGAATGGTCTTAATGGCTTAACGGTGAGCGCCAATGGGGGCCAAGGTGGCAGCGCTAGCACTAATTCTCCTACGGCCGTAGGTCCGGGGGGCGGCGGCGGCGGCGGATTCATCTACGCTAACAGCGCTTTAGCAGCTAGGTCAACAACAGCCGGTGCCAGTGGTGGCACTACAGATGGCACTTCGACAGCCTTCGGTGCTGAGGCTGGCGACGCGGGCAGTAGCACCACGGCTACTAGCGCGAATATACCTAACACTGTAGCCGGAACGGGTGGCTGCCTGCCTATGCTCACAGTAGGATTACGAACCTCCACTCCGAACCGAACCCGAGTGGGCGCGCCAGGTAGCGCCGTGAATCCGGCTTTGTACACCCTTACTGTTTCGAATACAGGAGGTGAAGCCAGCACCCTAAGCATCCTCGCTAGCTTGCCGGCTAACGTGTTCAGTTACGACAACAGCTATACACCGCAGGTAACTCTAACGCTAGCCGATAATACTTCAGGCACGCCAAGTGGCTTCACTGCCCCGACCGGTAGCAGTACGCCTAGCTTTGGTTTAGCTACTCTGCCGGCGGGCGCTACTATAAGTATTACATTCCGGGCTGCCATTGCGGCTACTGCCAATGACAACCAAGCTTATCAAGCCAGCGGCGCAGTTGCCTATATCAATCCATTGCGCACTACCGCCACTAGCACCATTCAACCTGGCGGGAACTACGCAGGGGGCACCGATGCTACCTCCGGAACCGCAGGCGGTTCCAATTACACAGCCACCAGTAGCACTGCCGAAGATGTAACCATCGCCCGGCCACTACCCGTAGAACTAAAGAGCTTCAATGTGAAGGCCGCAGATTTGAACTCCGAGCTGACCTGGGCCACAGCCAGCGAGCTACAGAACGACCACTTCGACATCGAGCGCAGCCTGGATGGGCATAGCTTCGAATCTATCGGGGCAGTGAAAGGCCAGGGCACAAGCGCCCACGAAACCTCCTACCGCTACACCGATATTGGCGCCGGCCGTTTATCGCTGAAGTCAATTTACTACCGCCTACGTCAGGTAGACCTTGATGGAGGCAGCAGCTACTCTCCGGTACGAGTAGTGAAATTCGAACGTGGAACGAAGGGCGCTATTGCGTTGTATCCGAACCCGCACCAAGGTACTGCTATGCTCGACCTCACGGCTTTGCCTGCCCTGGAGTCGCAGGTTGAGGTATTGGATTTATCGGGTCGAGTGGTTGGCAAGTTCCAGCTAGTCGGTGGGCTTGAGCACTCACTCAACTTGAATACCCTTCCGCTTGGCTCTTACTTAATTCGGGTGCGCAACGCAGAAACGGTTTTCACGCTACCGATGATTCGCAACTAGCATTTCCGAACCTTCATCAATGAAACTGGCCGCCGCAGACTTCTGCGGCGGCCAGTTTCATTGATGAAGGTTTGCAGACCAACTTCCCAAGGCAAGAGAAAGGCCCGTACGTACTATACGTACGGGCCTTTCTCTTGCCTTGGAAGCTAGCGTCTAGAACTTACCACCGCCTTTGCCCATACCGCCCATCATGCGGGCCATTTGCTGCATACCACCTTTGGTTTGGCTCATCTTGTTCATGGTCCGCATCATCTTACGCATATCCTCGAACTGCTTCATCAAGTTATTAACCTGCTGAATGTCGGTGCCCGAACCCTTAGCAAGGCGCTTGCGGCGCGAGCCGTTGAGCACATCTGGATTGGCGCGCTCGTGCGGCGTCATGCTCTTGATAATACTCTCGATGGGCTTGAAAGCGTCGTCGTCGATATCAACATCCTTGATGGCCTTGCTCATGCCGGGTATCATGCCTACCAGGTCCTTGAGGTTGCCCATTTTCTTGATTTGCTCTAGCTGCGAGAGGAAGTCGTCGAAGTTGAACTGATTTTTGCGGATTTTTTGGTTGATACGCTTGGCTTCGTCCTCATCGAACTGCTGCTGCGCACGCTCGACCAGCGAAATCACGTCGCCCATGCCCAGGATGCGCTGGGCCATCCGATCTGGATAGAACATATCCAGCGCCTCCATTTTCTCGCCCGTCGAGATGAACTTGATGGGCTTTTCTACCACGGCCCGGATGCTGAGCGCGGCCCCGCCACGAGCATCACCGTCGAGCTTGGTGAGCACCACGCCGTCGAAGTTGAGACGGTCATTGAACGTTTTGGCCGTGTTTACCGCGTCCTGCCCCGTCATCGAATCCACGACGAACAGCGTTTCCGAGGGATTGATGGCGCGTTTTACCGCTTCGATTTCGGTCATCATCTGCTCATCCACAGCCAAGCGGCCGGCGGTGTCAATGATAACGACTTTCTTGTTGTTCTTGCGGGCGTACTCGATGGCATTGCGCGAAATCTCCACCGGATTTTTGTTCTCGACTTCGGCGTACACCTCCACCCCAATCTGCTCGCCTAGTACTTGTAGCTGGTTGATAGCGGCTGGCCGGTACACGTCGCAGGCCACGAGCAGCACCGTGCGGTTCTGCTTTTTAATGAACGAGGCCAGCTTGCCGGCAAAGGTGGTTTTGCCCGAGCCCTGCAAGCCCGAAAGCAGCACTACGGCCGGGTCGCCTTTGATTACAATATCCTTCTTGTCGCCGCCCATGAGCAACGTTAGCTCATCGTAAACGATTTTGGTCATGAGCTGGCCCGGCGACACTGCCGTCAGTACGTCGCGGCCCATGGCCTCGTCCTTGATCTTGTCGGTGACTTCCTTGGCCACCTTGTAGTTTACGTCGGCATCAACGAGGGCGCGGCGGATTTCCTTGATGGTGGCCGCCACGTTGATTTCGGTGATACTGCCCTGGCCCTTGAGGGTTTTAAAGGCTTTATCGAGTTTGGTACTTAGATTATCAAACATTGAATCGGTGATTTACTTGATTTAGCTGTATTGAAAATGGCTTCTACTACGCAACCGAATAGGGTGCCCTAGCACTTAGGATACCATCTGAGTTACATGCGGATACAGATAGCGCGGCGGAAGCAATTTCCGTTGCGGCTTGTCCCAATCCAACTTGCTTAGAGCCATTTAACTCCTTGAAATCCCGTTGAACCGAAAGATTGTAGAGCTTTTCTACTTTCATAAAGGTTATCAGAGGAAGGGAGACGAATCCAGCTTTCAAAAGTAACCAGAAAACCCCAAAAGGCCGCGTCTGTGTACCTTCGCGCGTCTTACCGCTATTTGATCTGCTTGTGTCTGCCGCCCGTCCGCTCCGTCTGCTTGTTATTACTTACTACTGGCCACCTTCCGGAGGCGCAGGCGTGCAACGAAGCTTGAAGTTTGTGAAGCACCTACCCGGACTGGGAGTGGAGCCTACCGTAATCACCGTGGACCCAGCCCAAGGTGCTTATCCGGTGCTGGATCATTCCCTGGCCGCTGAGATACCCGCCAGCGTCCGGGTAATTCGGACGGGTACTTCCGAACCATTTGGGAGCTACAAGAAACTAACGGGGCGGGAACAGATTCCGTACGGCGGATTTGCCAGCGAAAGCAAAACCAGTATTACGCAGCAGCTTTTCAAGTTTGTGCGCGGCAACTTATTCATTCCGGATGCTCGGCGGGGTTGGAATTCGCACGTGCTTCGAGTTGTGGCCGAGTTGCTGGCACAGGGCGAAACCTTTGACGCAGTACTTACTAGTTCGCCCCCTCACTCCTCGCAGCTAATCGGGTTGGAGCTGAAACGCCGCTATGGCCTCCGCTGGCTAGCCGACTTGCGCGACCCCTGGACTGATATCTACTACCGCGCCGAAATCAATCAAACCGCGCCCGCTCGTTGGCTGGATGCCCGCTACGAGCGGCAAGTGCTCGAGCAGGCCGACATTGTACTCACTACTAGCGCCGACACAAAACGGCTATTCCTAGGCAAATCGGCGAAGCTCAAAGACAGCAAGTTTCATGTGCTGCCGAACGGCTATGATGAGAGTGATTTTCAGCTACCCTCCTGCCCTCCTACCGACGCGCTACTCATCACGCACACCGGCACTATTTCCGAAACCTACCATATTGAGCTACTGCTAAGCGCCGTGGCTGAGTGCCGCCGTCGTTGCCCCGATGTGCCGTTGCGACTGCGCTTTGTGGGCAAGGTGGCCGAAGGGGTGCAGCGGCAACTCGTGGAAAGCGGCCTCTCCGACGTCACCGAGTTACTGCCTTTTGTGCCGCACGACCAATCCGTGGGACACCTGCTGCGCTCGACCGTTCTGCTGATGGCCATTCCGGATGTGCCCCACAACTTCGGTATCCTACCCGGCAAAGTGTTTGAGTACTTGGCTGCCAACAAGCCTATTATCTGCGTGGGCCCAACCGGTTCCGATGCTGACCATCTGTTGCAGGAATGCGGGGCCGGCCGCGCCTGGCCGTATGATGCCTACGAAGCCATGCTCGAATACTTGGAATCACTTGTTGCACAATGGCGCATTAATCCCAACCTAGATCTGCCGGCTCTTAGCCACACGCGCTACTCCCGCCAGGCCTTAACCGAGCAGCTCGTTACACTTTTAGTGTAAGCGCTAGAATCACAGGTAAAGAAAACGGCAACCAGCAACGGCTTTGCTTTTCAGTTCCTGCCGGCTTTCTGCACTCCTTAAGTACACGTACCTTTGCCACCCGATTTGCCCGTGGGGCGCTGTGCTGCTTCATTTATTTCCCTTAGTCTCTCATCCCCATTCCCTAATGGCCCTCGATCTAACCAATAAATCTATTCTCGTTACCGGTGGCACCGGTTCGTTCGGCAAGCAGTTCGTGCAAACCGTGTTCGAGAAATTTCCGCAGGTCCGGCGCTTGGTGGTGTATTCGCGTGATGAGTTGAAGCAGTACGAAATGTCGCAGATCTTTCCGCAGTCCAAGTACCCAGCCATTCGCTACTTCATTGGCGACGTGCGGGATGGAGAGCGGCTGAAGCGGGCCTGCGAGGGGGTTGATATTATTGTGCACGCCGCGGCCCTCAAGCAGGTGCCCGCCGCCGAGTACAACCCCATGGAGTGCATTAAGACCAACATTTTCGGGGCCGAAAACGTGATAAATGCTGCCTTCGACTGCGGCGTGAAAGATGTAGTGGCGCTAAGTACCGATAAGGCGGCGGCTCCCATTAACCTCTACGGCGCCACCAAGCTCTGCTCCGATAAGCTGTTCGTGGCCGCCAACAATATGAAGGGTGCCCGGGATTTACGTTTTTCGGTGGTTCGCTACGGTAACGTAATTGGCTCGCGCGGCTCGGTGGTGCCCTTCTTTCTGCAACGCCGCCACTCCGGGGTGCTGCCCATCACCCACCCCGACATGACCCGCTTCAACATTTCGTTGGAAGAAGGCGTGAACCTAGTACTCTACGCGCTGGAAAATGCTTGGGGCGGCGAGATCTTCGTACCTAAAATTCCGAGCTATAAAATAACGGAAGTGGCGCAAGCCATCGGCCCGAATTGCCAACAGGAAATTGTAGGAATTCGCCCTGGTGAGAAGTTGCACGAGGAGATGATTACCTCGACTGATGCGCTGAGCACAGTGGAACTAAACAAATACTACGTGATTCTGCCCGCTGCTCCTCAGTGGAGCATCAACCAGTTTATCGCTCAATTCGATGGGCAGCGGGTCCCATTAGGTTTTCACTATGATTCGGCCAACAACACTCATTGGCTGTCAGCCGAGGAAATTCGGGAAGAAATTCGTTTGCACGTCGACCCTAATTTCACGGTTTAGACTATCGCCTCAACCCTCAAACCGGGTGCAGTTGATTCCACCCAGGCCATTCCTTGCTTATACTATGTAAAAAAGGACCGAGCAATGCTGGGAGAAATAACGTCAGAAGTAGTAAGCAAAAGGACCTTCTCAATTGAGAAGGTCCTTTTGCTTACTACTTCTGACGTTATTTCTCCGAAAGCTACTGTGGGCCGTCATTCACTCCCATCAGCTTGCTACTGAATGACAAGCTTCTTGCTGGTGAGGCCAGCACTCGTAGTGACCTGAAGTGTGTAGATTCCTTTTGGCATGGCTGGCAACTTCACGGCAGTGCCTTCTTCGTTGGTAGAAACGCGCAGCCTCTCTTGCAGCACTTTTTGCCCCAAGGCGTCGAAGACAGCCACCTCAGACGATTGCTTATGCAGAGTAGCTGGCAAGCGCACCCAAACCACATCCTGAGTTGGGTTAGGATACACCGCTACTTGTTCTGCCAACTTCTGCGACGCAGTAGATAAAGGTTGAGATGCAAATGCGTTGGGGAAGTTGGGTAGGCCAACCTGCGCTATTCGCTGCCCTAACGATACTGTGTTCAGAGTTAGTCCGCAAGCTGTGCCTAAAGAGTTGGGCGAATTAATAGCATGCAGAAAAGGAGTGTTGAAAGGAGCAATGTAGATTTTACGATCTGGTCCTACTTGTAACACCACAGATAGCCCTGACAAGTTCGCAATAGTTTGCTGCGAGTTACTGATAGCAGTTGACGAGCCTGCCAGCAGGTTGTATTGATAAATCGTACTCGCATACCCACCATCTACATAGGTGCTTGTATAAAGTCGAGAATTATCTGGCGAAAATTCTATCCCACAATAATGATCACCATAAGCTGGCAATGAAACGTAATTCGAAACACTCCCCGTTGAATTGTTAAAACTGTAGAGTTCGAACTGTCTATCTCTTTGAGCAAGTGCTAAGTGAGTTCCTAAAGGCGAAATTCTCATATAGCCAACAGCATTTGCTGCACCAAAAAAACTGCCACCTCCAGTGTGCACAGGTCCTACAGTACTTATAACTGGAGTAGCACTAATACCATCAGCAGAGAGCAAGAAGCTATAAAAAGTGTTGGACTGCCATCCATGAACTACAATCCAGTAGTCACGACCGTTGGAATGAAGTCCGGCTGTAAGCTTCTCAGTGACTTTGCCAGTAAGCGTAGGTGTGGGTAGGCGAATAGACTTCGAGCCTGCAACTACATCACCCAAGCCACCTCGCAATGACATATCAACAAGTGAGTAGCGAAGTCCGCCCACTAAATTGTTGTCAATAGCATCGACGATGAAGATGAAATATTGACTTGAATTGCCGGGGTGTTTCAGAAGTAGTGCCCCTTGAGAGGCCGATGTATGTCCACCAAGGTTGGTACCATTCGGCATGAGTTGATTGTTTGCATTCCATACATTCTCGCCATTACTATACATCACCAAATTTCCAGTGGAAGTGGAAATACTGGCACATGCTTCGTAGGAACTAAGCGAACTATTGGAAACAGCTATCGGACTTCCGCTGGCGAAGGTTACGCCGGCTTGGTTGCCGAAGTGCCAAATAGTAGCCTCTCGCTGGGCATATAGTGCAATAGGGGTACAAATACTCGCCAATGCCAAGATCAGCATTATAGATACTCGATAGAAGTGCTTCATTTTTGACTGGTAAGCTGGAACGGATAAATTTGAGAGTGATGCAAAAGAATATTTAGATGTAAAAATATTCCTGGTAAATGTAACATATTCACTAAATCAGTTGCAAGTACTTCCTGATTTATGACCTTTGTGCAGGTAGTCGAGCACCAAGTTTTTAAACTGTTTTCATGCCCCCTATACCCTACGGTCGTCAACATATCACGGAAGAAGATATTCAAGCTGTTACAGAAGCTCTTCGCTCCGATTTTCTAACGCAAGGCCCTAGGGTAATAGAGTTCGAGGAGAAGTTTGCAGCTTATGTTGGGGCCCGCTATGCGGTAGCAGTAAGCAATGGCACCGCGGCCTTGCACCTCTGCACGCTTGCTCTTCATGTACAGCCCGGACAGCGCGTTATTACTTCGCCTATCACGTTTGTTGCCTCGGCCAACTGCGTGCGCTACTGCGGTGGCGAGGTTCACTTTGCAGATATTGACCCAACTACAGCCCTAATTGATTTAAAAGCAGTGCGCACATTGCTTGAAGCTCATCCTCAAGGCTATTTCCATGGGTTGATTCCGGTCGATTTTGCTGGCTTACCAGTAGATATGGAGGAGGCCCGACGCCTAGCCGATGAGTTCGACTTATGGATAATCGAGGATGCATGTCACGCGCCAGGGGGCTTTTTCACTGACTCTCAGAACCAGAGACAACAATGTGGAAACGGCCAGTTTGCTGATCTGGCAATTTTCAGCTTCCATCCCGTTAAACACATTGCCACTGGCGAAGGCGGCATGGTCACTACTAACCGCGAAGACCTTTACCAGGAACTACTGAAGCTACGCACCCACGGCATCACCAAAGACCCCGCTCAAATGCAGCGCCACGATGGTGGCTGGTACATGGAAATGCAGGAATTAGGGTACAACTACCGAATGCCCGATATGCTCTGCGCCCTCGGTATCAGCCAATTGCGTCATGCCGACGAAGGACTAGCGCGGCGGCAACAACTGGCCGCCCGTTATGACGCCGCGTTTGCTGATTTACCCGGCGTGCGGCCTCTGGCTGCTGCTGCTGGCCATGCCTATCACTTGTATGTGATTCAGATTGAGGACCGTAAAGGTTTGTATGACTTTCTGCGGGAGCAGCAGATTTATGCGCAAGTGCACTACATTCCGGTGCACACTATGCCCTACTATCAGGAGCTAGGCTGGAAAACTGGTGATTTTCCAAGAGCGGAGCAGTACTATGCGCATTGCCTGAGCATACCTATGTTTCCGAGCTTAACAGATGAGCAGCAAGACTACGTTGTTGCCTGCATTCGAAAGTTTTTGTCGTAACGCTGATCCTGTGCAATCATCTTCTCCCCGTATTGGCATCATTTCACAAGCGCGAATGACTAGCACTAGGCTGCCGGGCAAAGTACTGCAACCAATTGCCGGGCGGCCGCTGCTACATTATCATGTGAAACGAGTGCTGCAAAGTGGCTTGCCGCTGTATCTGGCCGTAACCACAAACGCTGCTGATGACCCACTGGTTGAATTTGCTCTAGCTGCCAATCTACCCTTTACCCGTGGTAATGAACACGATGTATTGAGCCGCTATCAGCAATGCGCAACTCAGTACAACCTCGATATACTTGTACGAGTTACATCCGATTGCCCTCTATTAGATGGTGCGCTCATTGCGCAAGGTGTACACGACTATGTGCAGCAGAACGACCCGCGGCTTTATCTGTCAAACGTATTGCATCGTACGTATCCGCGAGGCCTTGATTTTGAAATCTTCTCGCGTGAACTAGTAGAAGAAGCGGCTTTAAAAGCTACACTAGATTCCGACCGGGAACATGTTACGCCCTACATTCATCAGAACCGGTCGGGGAAAGTTCGGTTCCAACACGTTGTTCTTCCACAGGACCACAGCCAATACCGCCTGACGGTAGATACAGCCGAGGATTTTCTCCTGATTCAGCAACTGATTGAGCAGTACCAGGCAGACACTCTCTCTACTGATTCACTCATTTCTTTGCTGGCTCAGCACCCGGAACTGGTCGCGCTGAATGCTCACGTCGAGCAAAAAAAGGTGTAGCGCATGGCTGGGAGCTTACCGCAAGTCGTATTTCGGGCTGATGCTAACCAGCGTATCGGCTTGGGGCACCTTATGCGGTGCTTGGCCCTGGCTGAAATGCTGCACCAGCAGTTTGCTTGCCGCTTTATAATTCGAGACTCAGATAGCGCTATACAAGACCAAATCCTAGCTAGTGGTTTCACCTATGATCTGGTTCCAAGTGGCCTGACGCTACTAGAAGAAGCTACTTGGCTCCAGCAACAGGTATCTGCTACCACCATCCTGGTATTGGATGGCTATGATTTCGATGATGCTTATCGCCGTGAACTCAAACGCACGTCGCGGGCACTAATTTGCTTGGACGATATGGGCACGCAGCACAGCTGGTGCGATGTTATCGTTAACGCTGCGGGAGGCATAACACGCGCTTTTTACTCCCCTGAACCGGGTGCCACCCTGTGCTTAGGACCAGCGTACGCCTTGTTGCGTCGGCCGTTTCGGGAGGCCGCGCTACGTCCAACTCACCAACCAGACACCAAGCGCATTTTTTTAAATATGGGCGGCGCTGACCCTCACAATCATACTTTATTGGTGCTGAAGCAACTACAGCAGCGCTTCCCCGAGCGAAAGGTAGCAGTGGTTACGGGGGCCGCTTATCCTCATCAACAGATTCTAAACGAGTACGCTGCTCATAAGCCAGCCGTGCGCTTATACCACAATCTATCAGCAGCGGCAATGGCCGAATTGTTGGCTAGCTGCGGGATTTTTGTGTGCCCACCGAGTGGCATGGCGTATGAATGCTGCGCACTAGGAGGACTGTTGCTGCTTTATCCTACGGCCGAGAACCAACGGCGCATTCTAGATTTTCTCGTCAATGCAAATCTGGCGCTACTATTCCCAAGTTTGCCTACTCTAGTTGATAATGCACTGCCTGACCTAGCCAGTGCAATGCAGATCCGGCAGCGGGCTATTTTCGACGGAGCCGCCGCTCAGCGCTATCAGCAGGTATTTGCAGCATTGCACCTCACGTATTCCCTATCCATTCGGCGGGCTACTACTGCTGATATGCGGCTGTATTTCACGTGGGCTAATGAGGCACGGGTACGTCAGCAGGCGGTGCACACTGCTCCCATTGCCTGGTCTTCGCATCAAGCTTGGTTTACCCGCCGTCTCACTG